>DASYHQ010000027.1 GCA_035998445.1 Tepidisphaeraceae bacterium
ACGGCGGGTGCGGGCTCTGCACGCCGAAGGAGACCGGGTCGAGCATCGCTGCCGAGTACCTGGGCATTCCCGCCGTCACCGTCGCGGCGCCGACGTTCGTGAACCAGGTCTACTCGACCGCCGTCACCCACGGCGTGGCCGCGCCGCGCGCCGCAACGTATCCCGGGGCCTTCTCGGCCCACAGCCCCGATGAACTGGCCCGCAACACGCGGGAGGTCGTGTGGCCGCAGATCGTCGAGGCGCTGACGAAGCCGATCACCGACGCGGAGATCGCCGAGCGGCAGAAGGCGGCCGTGGGCGACCCGAAGGACCGGGTGTTCGCCGGCACGATCGAGGGCGTCAACCGCTTCTTCACCGAACAGCGCTGGTCCGACGGTCTGCCGATCATCCCACCCACGGTGGAGCGGGTCGAGGCGTTCCTGAGGTACACCGACCAGCCGTGGGACCGCGTGGTCGGCGTGCTGCCGATCGCGTACCGCGAGACGCTGGTCTGGCACGTGGCGGTCAACGGCGCGATGGCGGGATGCCCGCCGGAGTTCATGCCAATCCTGATTGCGTATACGAAAGCGCTGGCGGACGGGAACTATCGCCGGACGCTCGCCAGCACCCACGCGTGGACGCCGTTCTGCTGGATCAACGGCCCGGTCGCGCGGCAGCTCGGCATCGATGCGGCGCAGGGTCAGATCAACGAGCCGCGCAACGCCGCGCTCGGGCGGTTCATCAACCTCGCGATGATGAACCTCGGCGGCTACTACATCAAGCAGGACCGCATGGGTTCCTTCGGCTACCTCATGCCGTGGACCCTGGCCGAGGACGAGGCGGCCTGTCTCAAGATCGGCTGGCAGCCGTACCACGTGCAGAAGGGGTTCGATCTCAACCAGAGCACGCTGACGGCGGCGTCGGCGCTCATGTGGGGCAACAACCTCACCCCCGCCTCGCACGACGGGCGGAAGATCATGGAAATGATGGCGTGGGACGCCGTGGAGAAGGGTCAGTTCGCCACGGGCAGCGGCCCGCGTTTGCCGGACCGAACCCTGCTGATTACCGAATACGTCGCCCGCGACCTCGCCCGCACCTACCCGACGAAGGAAAAGCTGGAGGAAGCCCTGATCGCCACCGCCCGTCGCCCCGCGTACGAACGTGCGTACGCCAACTACTGGGCCAACCCCGGCAGCGCCTTCCCCGCCCGATACACCGTGGACATGCACGTGAAGAAGATCATCCGCGACGAGGGCGGCGAACTGACGGCCCCACCGCCGTGGATGGCGACGGTGCCCGGGCAGGAGAAGATCTACACAATTCCGGTCATGAAGGCCGGCATGACGCCGATCCTCGTCACCGGCGACGCCGACCGAAACAAGGTGCAGACGATGCCCGGCGGCAACTCCGCCACAATTGAGATCAAACTGCCCGCCAACTGGAACGAACTGATGGCCGAACTCGGCTATCGCCCGCTTGAGGCGTTCTTCCTGCCCGAAGAATCGCCTGAACGAAATTAGCAAGGTCTGGTAAACCAGCAATCTCCGTTGCACTTGCCCGCTGACGCCCCCAAAAATCCTCTGGCTGCCGGTATTCCCGGCCTTGGCTGGCCAATCGCTCGCCGCGGCAGGGCGTTCTAAAGAACGGCTCGCAATAGAACGGCGGCGATCGCCTCGTCTGCTGGTATGCTGCGTAGCGAACCTTCAGGAGGGACATTGCCAACCACACCACCATCACCCCCGCGTCGCGACCTCTCGCAGGGGCGAAAGGCGCTGTTCTACATCGGCATGACGCTGATAGCGATCGGGCTGATCTCGTTCCTCTCCACGTTCATCTCGGCCGCGATGAACTTCGGCGAGTTCGACGAGTTCGAGTCGCGCGGGCGATCGATGGCCATGCGGGCGTTCGGCGGGATGATTCTGATGATCGTCGGCGTCGTCGTCTCGAACCTCGGCCGCATGGGCGCCGCCGGCGCGGGGCTCATTCCCGACCCGCAGCGGCAGCGGCAAGACCTCGAACCCTGGACCCGCTCGGCGGGCGGCATGTTGAACGATGCCCTGTCGGAAGTCGACGCCCTGAAGCACCGCCCCGCGCCCACCGCCTCCGCCGCGACCGTGAAGGTCCGCTGCCCGCAGTGCAAGGCGCTCAACGACGAACACGACAAGTTCTGCGGCCAGTGCGGCGGCCCGATCGCCTGACGGCTGGGGACATCAAAGGGGGCGGGAGCCTTCCTCTCGGCAAACCGACCCTTATCTTATTTTGCAGCAAACGACGCCCGGCCTGCCCTGTCTCGCCCCTCTGTCGTGACAGGGGCCTCCGGTCTGTGCCGAGTTGATCGAAACGCCGAATTGAACGAAACACGAAAACGAGAACGGGACAGGTCCAATTATTCCTACTGTCAATTAATTGGACCTGTCCCGTTTACGCGTTTCGGCCCCACGCGTCCTATCGACCCGCCACCGCGCCGACTTGATCCCGACCGGTGCGAAAATCATCCCGCCCCCTCCAATCTCATCCGCCGCGCCCAACTATCATCCGGCCCGCCCAGTTATTATCCGACGCGGCCGAGTATCTTCCGGCGCGTCCAAATATCATCCGGCGAGCGCAGATATCTTCCGGCGCGTCCAAATATCATCCGGCGAGCGCAGATATCTTCCGGCGCGTCCAAATATCATCCGGCGAGCGCAGATATCTTCCGGCGCGTC
>DASYHQ010000028.1 GCA_035998445.1 Tepidisphaeraceae bacterium
GGAATAGGCTTCGAGCAACACGGCCAGTGGCGACTTACTGGTGCGTGAACGCGGCGGCTTCATTCCGCAGGATGTACCGAACGGCCGGCGATCGCGCTACCGAACATGCGCCGAACGGGATGGGTTTTCTACGGAGCCAGAGATGTCCCCTTATCCTCCTCAGTTATCGTGACGGTGACAATTTAGCCCGTAGTCCGTAGGGTGGGGTTCATCCCCACCGTTCCATGGTCGCGGCGGATCGGTGGGATGAATCCCACCCTACGGCTACGGCTACGGCTGCGACGGGGGCTGGCTTAGCGTCGGTAGTGTTCATTCCTGGGCTGTCTTTTTCGGCCCCGCCATTTTCTGCGGTAGGATGCGGGCATGCCGAACTACCGGCGGGCGTGGCGGCCGGGGGGACGTTCTTTCTCACGCTCGTGACGCACGAACGCGGCGGGGTGTTCGACGATGCCGTGGCGCGGCGGTGTTTGCGCGAGTCGATCGCGCTGGCGCGGGGGGATCGGGCGTTTGATCTCGTGGCGGCCGTGCTGTTGCCGGATCATCTGCACGTCGTGTTCACGCTGCCGCCGGGCGACTCGGACTTTTCCGTCCGGGTTGCGGCGATCAAGGCGCGCTTCTCGCGGCGATGGGTTGCCAGCGGCGGGGGCGAACGGGCGCAGTCGGCCTCGCGCGATCGGCAAGGGTATCGTGGCATCTGGCAGAAGCGGTTCTGGGAACACACCGTCCGCGACGCTGACGACTTGGCCCACTGTGTCAATTACTTTCACTACAACCCGGTGAAGCATGGCTATTCGACCTGCCCGCACGCGTGGGAATGGTCGACGTTCCACCGGTTCGTGCGCGAACAGCGGTACGCTGCCGATTGGCATTGCGCGTGCGGCGGCGTCCCCGCGCAACCGCCCGTGGCCGACATCCGCGGGGCGGAGATGGATTAACGTAGGGTGGGATTTATCCCACCGATCGCGGCGAATGATGAGGACGCAAACGGTGTGATGAATCCCACCCTACCGGAGTGTCGAGTGGGGCTCATCCCTACCAATTGCCTGGTCGCGTGGAACGGTGGGGATGAACCCCACCCTACGGGATTGATTTTGTCAGTTTGTCCGGAGGGGGTGGGGATGGTGGGATGAATCCCACCCCTACGATCTTGGGCCGATGCCGTGCGTTGTACGCAACCACCGCTTCACTTACATGGTGAAGACACGGATTTCCAAGGGGTGCTTCATCCGCACCTTTGATTCGTCGTACGGAGAAGATCCCTCCAACTCATTCATCATGACAATTCACTCGTGAAGCAACGACGTCCGCTGTTCTTCGCTTCTGTCGTGTCGTCGAGGGGCGTATCGACACTCTTTGTTGTTCGAGGAGTGTCGGGGAGGGGCGCATCGACACTCCTTGTTGTCCGAAGAGTGTCGGGGAGAAGGGGATCGACACGATTCGCGATTGAAAATGCAGTGTTTTCGTCTCGCGCAAAGGTCTGAAAATCTCGCCTAACGCATTATGGCTAAGAAGAAGGCGGCTTTTATCGGGCGCGAGGGGATTGTCGTGATGATGCGGGGGGAGATGGTCGACGATTTCGGCATAGCGGTGTGAGTTTGGCGGTGCTCGGGTTGGGCGCAGGCCGACGCGGGCAGGAAAATGGGGAGCGGGAGGTGGGCGGTGCGGTACGATTTCTTTCCGGATCGGGAAGCGGACATGGTGGGGTGGGGCAGGCGGTTCGCCGATGGGCTGGCGGCGCGGGCGGGGACGCTGGGGGTGGATGTCGAGTTCATCGAGCAGTTCGAGCAGTTGCAGCGCGCGGTCGAAGCGGCGTACGCGCGGGCGAGCGATATCAGGACGCGCACGCGCGGGACGGTGAGCGCGAAGAACGTCATTCGGCGGGCGATGGAACGCCTAGCAAGGATGTTGGCCAAGCAGCTGGGCGGGCTTCCCGCGGTGGATTCGGAGACGCGCATCGCGCTGGGCCTGAACGTGCCCCAGCCGCGGCGAAGGCACGTGCGGCCGCCGGGCAGTGCGCCGGTGTTGGTCGTGACGGCGGTCGATGGGGACGTGCTGTCGATCTGCCTGCAGAACGCGGAGAACGCGTCGCGCAGGGCCGGCCCGACGCGGCGCAGGGGGCGACGCTCTTTTACTGCGTCGCCGCTCGCCATCACTGGCAAGCGCCCAGTGGCTGTTCGCGAAGAGCACGGTCGCGCGGCGGTTCCACCTGACGATCCCCGGCGAGCACCCGGCGGGCACGTCGATCTTCATCAAAGCGATGTGGCGGAACCGCAGGAGCGAGCCCGGGCCCTGCAGCGAGCCCGTGCAGATCTACCTCGGTCACCCGCTGCCGAACATCAGCAGCCTCGCCCAAAGGCCGGGGCACGCCGGACTGCCCTCGTTGGAACCCGTGATCCTCGCGGCGTAGCGGGTAGAGGGGGACGCGACAACGGCGACGGGACAGGAAGGGGCCGCGGGTCCGATTGTTTGCCGACGCGTGCGACTGGCGGAAAACCGCTCCCGCGGCGGGGGAACGGTGGGGATGAAGTCCACGTTTCGAATTGAAAGGGTCACGAAACGCGTTTCCAAGTGGGTAATGCGGACAACGTGCTTACGCAAGCTGTGTGCGACACCGGCCTCACGGAAGCCGTTCTGAATTACGATTCGAAAAGAACTTCCAAATGCCCATTTAGGATAGGTCGATCTAGGGGAACGGAAAACAGGACATCACGGCTCTGTCACACAACCTTTGGATTTCGAACTACAATCGCGCGGAGCTTCACGCCCGCGATTTCGCCTCTGTCAGTCAGACGAACGAACCGAATCCCGCATCCAACACAGAACGTCGAGACGGCGCCTGAATGTCCCCGTATCCCGTCATCGCGGCGCGCGAAAAAAACGCCGCCGGCCAGCGCAGTTGACTGCGTTGGCCGGCGGCGGTTGCGTGATTGATCAACGTGATCTGTCGCGACGCGCAATGCGTCGCAGATCAGCAGGCCCAAGGGCCTGCCTTGTCGATCACGTGCAGTGCTGACTATTCAGCCTTCTCAGCTTCCTTCTCGGCCTTGCGCTTTTCCTTGTCGGCCTTGGCGGCGGCCTTTTCCTCGTCGTTCAGCACGCCATCTCCGTCTTTGTCGTACTTCTCAATGTACTTCTTCTTCTGTTCCTCGGTCTTCTCGCCCTTTTCGCCAGCAAAGCTGGGGGCAGCGGAAACCGCGAATGCGGACAGCACCAAACCGGTGAGCAATGCGTACTTGGCCATAAGACCGCTCCTTCACAAGTGAAACGAAACCTCGTCCGGTCGACCGCGTCGACACAATACTGAAACGCCGCCCAACCCAACTTGTTTCGGAAGAAAATGACTTAAAGTGACTTCGCCGAGCGCGGCGTGCTGCTGCCCAACAGGACCGCTGATGAACCCGTCCGCCAGATGGGCGGCGGCGATCGGTCCCCCGTCGTCCGATCCGAACACCTTCCGACTATGTTCTGGAACCGCAGCGCCAGCCGCTGCACCTGCACTTGCTGGACGATTCCAAGGTCCACGCGCTGCTGCTATTCATTGACCGCCCCCGGCTACTTCGGGCTCAACCGTACCACGCGGTCTGGCCCGTTCAGCACGACGTAGATGGCGCCGTCCGGTCCCACCACCACGTCGCGCACGCGGCCCATGTCCTTCACGATCACCTCTTCGGTCACCACCTTGTCCCCCTCCAGCACCAGGCGTTTCACCTCTTGAAACTTCAGGGCGCCGGCCAGCAGGTTGTTGTTCCACTTGGGCAGCAAGTCGCCGGTGACGAAGTCGAGGCCGCACATGGCGGGGCTGGGGGTCCAGTTGACGACGGGCTGTTCCATGCCTTGCTTCTCGGTGATGTCGGTGATCGGCGTGCCGCTGTAGTTCTTGCCGTAGGTGATGACGGGCCAGCCGTAGTTGTTGCCGGATTCGATCAGGTTCAGTTCATCGCCACCCAAGGGGCCGTGTTCGGTCGCCCAGAGCTTGTCGGTCATCGGGTCGATCGCCATGCCCTGCGGGTTGCGGTTGCCGTAGCTGAAGATCGATTCGTAGGCATCCGATTTCCCGACGAACGGATTGTCGGATGGGATCGAGCCGTCGCGGTTGATGCGGTGCACCTTGCCGTTGGGCAGGGTGATGTCCTGCGCCATCTTCTGCGCCCCGCGGTCGCCCATGGCGAAGTACAGATGGCCGGCCTTGTCGAAGACGATGCGGCAGCCGAAGTGCACGCCGCCGCTGCGGTAGTGCTCGGGCTTGGCTTCCCACAGCACCTGCTGCTCGGTCCAGGCGTTGTCGGCGATCTTGCCGCGCACGATGCGCGTCATGGCGGGGCCCTTGGTCTCCTCGCCCGGCGAGTGGCTGTAGCTAAGGTAGATCCACCCGTTGTCGGCGTAGTCGGGGTCGATCGCCACGTCCATCATCCCGCCCTGTCCGCCGGGGTTGACGGTAGGCGTGCCGCGCACCGGCTCGGGCTGCAGCTTCCCGTCGATCACCATTCGCACCGGCCCGGATTTCTCCGTCACCAGCGCCTGCTTGCCATCGATAAACGCGATCGACCACGGAGACTTCACGTTGTCGACGAACACGTCCGCCGCCAGCGTGTAGTCGCTGGTCTTCAGGTCGGGCAACCGTTCCTTCCCACTCTCCTGCGCAGGGGCAACCGCCGCCATTCCGAGAGCCAACACCAGCGAGACGCAAAGCGATAATCGGGGCATGCACGTTCCTCACGAGAAAAAAGCCTTCGAACCGTCCGGAATACCAAACCACCGCTTGGGCGTTGATCGAATGATAGGCGGATGGAGCGTTAAGGGAACCTGACGTTAGGATTCGTCCCGTCGCCACTGCTGGCCATAGGTCATAGGGGTGTCCGGATGAATTCCCCCGGTGAACGTGCGTATCGAGGACCCGTAGTCCTTGCTCAGGCGACTTGCCAGTTTAGCGAATGGGCGTTTAGCAACTCAACACTGCTGCAGCAGTTTAGCGGCGGTCGCAGGGCCGGAACCTAACGCGGGTTCGCGATCAGAATGATCCTCGTTCGGTCCAAAACTTCTAAGGGAGCGCGGTTCCACAAATCCGAACCAGTCTCGTCTTTTGACGTACTACTACATGTTGTAACATTGGTTGTTAAGACGAGCATTTGGTAGAATCGGATCAACGAAAGAGAGGTTCATCATGCAGCTGGCTGGAATCCATCATCTCACCGCCGTCACGCGCAACGCGGTGGGCAACAAGGCGTTCTACACGGAAACGCTGGGCCTGCGGCTTGTGAAGAAGACGGTAAACCAAGACGATACCTCGGCTTACCACCTGTTTTACGCCGACGGTGACGGGTCGCCCGGCACCGACATTACCTTCTTCGATTGGCCGGCGGCAACCGATCATCGGGGTACGCACAGCATCGTGCGCACCGGGATGCGGGTCGCCAGTGTGGCCAGCCTGCAGTATTGGCTGGAGCGCTTCACGGAGCTGAACGTGAAGCATGGCCAGATCGTCCAGCGGGTCGGTCGGCCGACGCTGGATTTTGAAGATCCGGAAGGCCAGCGGCTCAGCCTGACCGTTGACGAGAAGTCGGCCGTGTCGCACCCGTGGGTCAAGAGCCCGGTGCCCGCGGAACACCAGATCGTTGGGCTGGGTCCGATCACGATCAGCGTGCCGGACCTGACGCGGACCGACGCGGTGCTGACGAAGGTCATGAACATGCGTCACACCCGCGAGTACCCGTTCAGCGCCAGCGATGGCAGTGGCGGGGCGGTCACCGTTCACGTCTACGAGATGGGCGACGGTGGCCCGGCGGCCGAGCTGCACGTGGCGGTCGAGCCCGAGCTGCCGGTGGCGCGCCTTGGCGCCGGTGGCGTGCATCACGTTGCGTTCCGCGTGCCGACGTTCGACGAGTACGACGCGTGGAACGATCGCCTGCGTGAGCTGGGCGTGCGGTCGAGCGGGCCGGTGGATCGGTTCTACTTCCGCAGCCTCTACTTCCGCGAGCCGAACGGCATTCTGTTCGAACTCGCGACCGACGGGCCGGGGTTCGATGCGGATGAGCTCAAA
The DNA here is from genome assembly GCA_035998445.1 of Tepidisphaeraceae bacterium. Lineage (NCBI taxonomy): Bacteria > Pseudomonadati > Planctomycetota > Phycisphaerae > Tepidisphaerales > Tepidisphaeraceae > Tepidisphaeraceae bacterium. The sequence continues at coordinate 6,038 of DASYHQ010000028.1, forward strand.
GATACGATGGGCGAGAAGTTGGCGCTGCCCCCGTTCCTCGAACCGCGTCGGGCACAGATCGAGGCTGGTCTGAAGCCTCTGTAGTTACATAGCCCGGGCTTGCCCGGGGGAACTGACCCCGTTGCCGGATGGCAAGGCAACGGGGTTGGCTCCCTTGGGCAAATCCGGGCTATTTATGAGGTAAAAATCCATGAAAACCCTTGCAAATGATCCACACGCAAATGCCCCAATCTTCACCCGCGGGCCGGCGCCGGAAATGGCGAAGGCCGTGCTCGTGATGGTCCATGGACGCGGCGCATCGGCTGACAGCATCCTCTCGTTGTACGATGTTCTGGACCTGCCCCAGATCGCCGCGGTCGCGCCGGAGGCGAATGGGAACACGTGGTACCCGCAGTCGTTCCTCGCGCCACTGCCAGCCAACCAGCCGTTCCTCGACTCGGCCTTGAACCGCATTGCGACCGTGGTGGACGACCTGATTGCGCGCGGCGTGCCGAGCGAGCGCATCGCGCTCCTGGGCTTCTCGCAAGGCGCCTGCCTCACCACCGAGTTCGTCGCCCGCCATCCACGCCGGTACGGCGCCGTCATGGGTCTGACCGGTGGCCTCATCGGCCCGCAAGGTACCCCGCGCGACTACCCGGGATCGCTCGCGGGCACGCCGGTGTTCCTTGGGTGCGGCGATCCGGACATGCACATCCCGTTCGAACGGGTGCTGGAGACGGAGGCCGTCTTCCGACGCATGGGCGCCAACGTTGAGACGCGCCGTTATCCCGGACGGCCGCACACGGTCAGTCAGGATGAACTGGAGGCATGCCGGGAGTTACTGACGCGTTTGGTCAGTTGAAGTCTCAGGTCTTTCAATTGAACCACGAAATCACGAAGGCACGAGAAGATTCTCCGTTGTCGGAAATCTCTTCGTGCCTTCGTGGTTCCATATTCTTCCCCATCCTCGTAGTTCACCCGGGCAAGCCCGGGGCTATATGTCAGATCGAAAATCGACGCGTGACTATTGCAACTCGCCCGGCAATATCGACGCTACGGGACCCTCCGGAGGTCCGGATGGCTTTGGTCTCGTAGGAAACAATATGAACGACTGGGAAAACCCCACCATTGTCGGCCGCAACCGACTCGCGCCGCGCTCGTACTTCTTCCCCTACGCCGACGAGGCATCCGCCCTCACCGGCGACCGCGGCGCGACTGCGAGTTTCCTGCTGCTCAACGGCGTGTGGAAGTTCGACTACGCGCCCACGCCCGTCGAGGCGCCGCAGGGGTTTGAATCAGAGTCCTACGACGATTCCGCCTGGTACGACCTGCCGGTGCCAAGCTGCTGGCAGCTGCACGGCTACGGCCGGCCGCACTACACGAACGTGCAGTACCCGATTCCGGTCGACCCGCCGCGCGTGCCGACGGAAAACCCCACCGGCTCGTACCGCCGTTCGTTCACGCTGGGGGACGATGCGCGCGACCGCCGGCACGTGCTGCGGTTTGAAGGTGTCGATTCGGCGTTCTACGTCTACGTGAACGGCAAGTCGGTCGGCTTCAGCAAGGGCAGCCGGCTGCCGAGCGAGTTCGACGTCACGCCGTTCGTGAAGGCGGGCGCCAACACGCTGGCGGTGCGCGTCATGCAATGGTCCGACGCCACCTACATGGAAGACCAGGACATGTGGTGGCTCAGCGGCATCTTCCGCGACGTCTACCTGCTGTCGCACCCGAAGACGCACATCGCCGACGTGCACGTCCGCACCGATCTGGATGCCAGGTATTACGACGCCACGCTGAACGTCACCGTCGCCACTGCCAACCCCGCCAGCGGCAACACCGTCGAGCTGAAGCTGCTCGATGCACAGCAACAGCCGGTGTTGGAAAAGCCCGTCTCGCAGCCGGTGAAGAATGAATCGACGCAGCTCAGCGTGCCGGTGGCCAACCCGCTGAAGTGGACGGCCGAGACGCCGCACCTCTACACGCTGCTGATCACGCTGCGCGACGCCAAGGGCAACGTGCTGGAGGTCGTGCCGCAGCAGGTGGGCTTCCGCTCCGTCGAAATCAAGGACGCGCAGATCCTGATCAACGGCAAGCACGTCATCTTCCGCGGCGTGAACCGCCACGAGCATCACCCCGACCTTGGCCGCTCGATCCCGTTCGACGTAATGGTTCAGGACGTGCTGACGATGAAGCGGCACAACATCAACTCCGTGCGCACCAGCCACTACCCGGACGACCCGCGCTGGTACGACCTGTGCGACCAGTACGGCCTCTACCTCATCGACGAGTGCGACCTCGAAACCCACGGCTTCGACTTCAAGACCGCCGACAACAACCCGACCAAGGACCCGGCCTGGAAGGACGCCTGCGTCGACCGCATGGTGCGCATGGTTCACCGCGACAAGAACCGCCCGAGCGTGTTCTGCTGGTCGCTCGGCAACGAGTCGAGCCTGGGCGACAATCACTACGCCATGAAGGCTGCCGCCAAGGCGATCGACGACAGCCGCTTCTTTCACTACGAGGGGGACGGCACGCTGGAGGTCAGCGACGTCTTCAGCAAGATGTACGCCTCGGTCGATCAGGTCGCCGCCATCCAGAAGGGCGAGGTGGCGCAGGATCATTACGGCACGATTATCGCGCCCGAGCGATACACGCAGGTGCCGTTCGTGCTCTGCGAGTACGTGCACGCCATGGGCAACGGGCCGGGCGGGCTGAAGGAATATTGGGAGACGCTCGAACAGCACCCGCGCACGCAGGGCGCGTGGGTCTGGGAATGGCTGGACCACGGCATCCGCACCACCACGCCCGACGGGCGCGAATACTTCGCCTACGGCGGCGACTTCGGTGAACAGCCGCACGATGGCAACTTCGTCGCCGACGGTCTGCTTTTCCCCGATCGCACGCCTTCACCGGCTTTGAACGAACTGAAGAAGGCGATCGAACCCGTGAAGACCGAGACGATCGACCTGTCGACCGGCACCGTTCGCCTCACGAACCGCTTCGACTTCGCCTCGCTCGACGGCCTGCACCTGTCGTATCAGATCACCGCCGACGGCCAGCGCGTCAGCAGTGGTTCGGTGCCCATGCCCGCCGTCGCCGCCCGCCAGAGCGCCACGATCACGCTGCCGATCCAACCGCCCGCCGCGCTGCAGCCGGGGGCGGTCTACATGCTCAACATCGCCTACACGCTCGCCGACGACGCGCCCTGGGCCAACCGCGGCCACGAGGTGGCGTTCGCGCAGTTTGAGCTGCCGTGGAAAGCGCCCGCCGTGCCGCCGGTGCCGGCGGGGCGGATGCCGAAGGTGAAGGTGACCGAGACCCCGCTGGCGCTAACCGTCACCGGCAACGACTTCGAAATTCGCTTCGACAAGGTCCGCGCCACGCTCTCCGAATGGCGCGTCTCCGGCCTGCCGCTCATCGAGACCGGCCCGCGGCTCCAGTTCTGGCGCGCCACCACCGACAACGACCGCGGCGGCTGGTCGCCCGACGGCTCGACCGCCGTCCAGTGGCGCAAGGCCGGCCTGCACTGGCTGCAGCATCGCGTCGATAACGTCTCGGTAACCAAGCAAGGCGACTCCGCCGTCCACATGCGCTTCGACGTGCGCATCGCGCCGCCCGTGCACAACGGCCGCGGCTTCCAGTGCGACTACACCTACACGATCTCCGGCAACGGCGACGTGCAGCTCGACGTCCACGGCGTCCCCCAGGGCGACATGCCCAAAACGCTCCCGCGCATCGGCCTGGAACTGCACCTGCCCGCATCGCTCGACCGCGTGCAGTACCTCGGCCTCGGCCCCGACGAAACCTACCCCGACACCCGCCTCGCCGGCCGGTTCGGCCACTACCGCACGACGGTGGATGCGATGTACACGCCCTACGTCTTCCCACAGGAACACGGCAACCGCTCCGACTGCCGCTGGCTCTCCCTCACCAACCCCGCCGGCGTCGGCCTGCGCGTCGCCGGCGCCCCGACCATCAACTTCACCGCCAGCCGTTACACGATCGACGACCTCGACCAGGCCCGCCACCCCCACGAACTGACGCGCCAGAACTACGTCCGCCTGAACCTCGATCACCGCCTCAACGGCATCGGCACCGCCAGCTGCGGCCCCGGCGTGCTGCCGCAATACGAACTGCGGCCTGGCGAGTTCCAGTTCAGCGTGACACTGGCGGGCGTGCGGTAGGGCGGGGTGATCAGTCGATCTTCTCGCCGCGCAGCAGGCGCTCGAGCCGCTCGCGCACGTTCTGATCGGCGCCGATGATTGCCGCCACGAGCTTGCCGTGGCGGTAGTAGGCGACGAGCGGGACGCTGCGCACCGGAATCGACCTCGCCAGCTCAACGTTGGCGTCACAGTCGACCTCCGCGAAGTTCGCTTGGTCGCCCAGGGCCGCTTCCGCGTCGACCATCGACTTCCGGACCTGCGGGCGATACGCGATATCCCACTCTGCATCAAAGTGCAGCACAGCTGCCGGCTTTGCCGCAACGAATGCCGGAACCTCTTTGATCGTCAGTAACCGCATGACATGCCAAAGCTATCCGCCCCTCGCCCGTGCTTGCATGATTAATGACATCCCTGCACGCTTACCACTTGGGTGCCACGACCCGGTACTCCAGGGTCCAGAAAAGGGGACATCCAGAATATCCGTGGGCGGTGTTGGGCCGTCAACGGTCGGGCGTGGATATTCTGGATGTCCCCTTTTCCTCACCCTGGATGTCCCCTTTTCCTCACCCGCCTACCGCGTTGCTTGATCCGTCCCATCCACCGCAGACGGTTGGCGGGTCGTCCACCCTAGCTGACTGCCCCACCGTCGCCCGCAATCATGGTGGGGCGGGCCCCGCCCTACGTGGCTCCTAGAAGACTGCACCCGCAGGAAGCCAAGACGAGTTAATGGCTATCCAGCCGTCCGGCCGCTTCTCGAACGAGATGTAATGCTCGCCGCCGGGTTTCTTGAAGACGAGCGTCTTAATCTCGCCCGTGAACTGTCGTCTGAAGTCGAGCGGCGGATTTCCATAGTGACTTGCGAACTCGTCACTCGGTTCGCCGAGTTCGGCGCGCACTACCGCCTCCGTCCTGTTGACATAGACGTTCTCGCTTGGTCCCGCTGGCACGGCGAGGCACCCGGACAGCGTCACCGCGGCCAGGACAATCAAGAGTTGGTATAGGCGGAGGGGCATAACGGACCGACGTTCAAGGACCAGAAAAGGGGACATCCAGAATATCCGTGGGCGGTGTTGGGCCGTCAACGGTCGGGCGTGGATATTCTGGATGTCCCCTTTTCCTCACCCGGGGCGAGTGCGACCCGTGGCACCCGGCACCCGGGCGGATCGCATTGTCCTTGAGGACAATGGCGTTGTCCCTGAGGACGATGGCGTTGGACCCGGGGACGATGGCGTTGGACCCGGGGACGATGGCGTTGGACCCGGGGACAATTGCGTTGGCCCCGGACCAGAAAAGGGGACATCCAGAATATCCGTGGGCGGTGTGGGGCCGTCAACGGTCGGGCGTGGATATTCTGGATGTCCCCTTTTCCTCACCCGCGGTGCCCCCGACATCGCCTGGCCGCGCAGGACTTCATCCCGCCCTACGAGACTGGACTCATCTCGTCTCGGGCGAACGAGGTGAGGCAGCCAGCCATCATCGCACAGTAGAAGCCGGCGGCGAAGTAGCCGCCGAAGTTCACGACTGCATTTAGCATCACACCGGCGTAGGCTACACCAACGACCGCGATGAACAGGGCGACGGCGCGGGGAAGTACTCTCTTTCGCGCTGTGGCGGAGGTGCTTGGGGCGGGTCTCAACAGGAGAGGTGCGACCGTGGAGAGACCCAGGACCAACCCGGTAGCGAGGCTGGCGACCGGGTATCGGTTCGTCCCGAAGCGCTGAAACGTATAATCGACGACGTTCAGAAGCACCACGGGTAGAAGGAGACGATACAGCGCCTTAGTTCTCAGGTTTGCCCGTTCCTCGTTCCGCATTGTACCTGCTTGCCGGGTGCCACGGGCGCTGCGCCGCCCGTGCGGGGCAGTCTATCCGAAGGCACGGGGCGAGTGCGACCCGTGGCACCCGGCACCCGGGCGGATCGCATTGTCCTTGAGGACGATGGCGTTGGACCCGGGGACAATCGCGTTGTACCCGAGGACAATCGCGTTGTCCCCGGGGACAATGGCGTTGGACCCGGGGACAATTGCGTTGGACCCGGGGACGATGGCGTTGGACCCGGGGACAATGGCGTTGTCCCTGAGGACAATTCCATTGTCCCCGGGGAAGATTCCGTCGGACTCGGGGGTGGGGCGGGGTTGGCGGGCGTGAGGGGGGATGTTCGGTAGTGGGTCCGTTTGAAGTGGCACGGGTTTCCAACCCGTGTTCTGGAGCGAAGACACGGGTTGAAAACCCGTGCCACGTGGGAAGGTGTGGAAACTGACCCACTACCAGATGTTCTCGGACGGGGGAGGGACCGGGGTGGGGTTGGATGGGCTGGCGCGGATTTTCTGGGGGAATCGCATTAAGTCGACCTTGTGGCGGCTCGATACTAAAGGCGTGTGACGAACCAACGGCGGCGCGGGTGGTCGCGTGACCATCGGACGCGCCAATCGGCCGCGGGCCATCCGTCACCGCTTACAAGATCGGAGCGACGTGATGAAGCTCGTGCCAAAGAAGAAGGAAGCGCGGATCGGGTTCTACCAGGCGCACATCGCGACCTGGGCGGCGAACGCGGTGGCGATGGGGGCGTCGGCGGCGGACGTGACGGCGGTGCAGACGGCGCTGACGACGGCGGTCGGGACGCTCGAGGCGCAGCGCGTGGCGCAGACCGCGGCCAAGTCGGCGGTGCAGGCGTGCGACCAGGCGGTCGCGCGGCTGAACGCGCTGGGCATGGTCGTCATCGAACAGGTGCGCACCAAGGCCCGCACGGCCGGCGACGGCGTCTACACGCTGGCCGACCTGCCGGTGCCGGCGACGCCGGCGGCCAAGGGCGCGCCCGGCAAGTCGACCGACTTCACGGCGACGCTGAACGACATCGGCGGGCTCGAGCTGAAGTGGAAGTGCCCCAACCCCGCGGGCACGAGCGGCACGATCTACCAGATCTTCCGGCTGATCGGCGAATCGGTGGAACCGATCTACATCGGCGGCGCGGGCAGCAAGACGTTCGTCGACAGCACGCTGCCGGCCGGCGTGCAGAAGGTGACGTACCAGATCCAGGCGGTGCGCTCGACGGCGGTCGGCCCGTGGGCGGCGTTCACCGTGAAGTTCGGCGCGGCCGTCAACGGCGTGGCGAGCACGCAGGTGATCGAAACGCAGGCGACGCCGAAGATGGCGGCTTAACCTGAAGTCTGAAGGATGAAGTGAAAATGAGAGACGCGGCGCGGCCTGTGTGGCGCGCCGCGTTTTCGTTGGCGCGCCAAGAACGCCAAGGGCGCCAAGAGCGCCAAGGTAAGAAAAGCAAAGACGGGTGGCCCTCCTTCCTTCCCCCCTTGGCGTGCTTGGCGGCCTTGGTGATCTTGGCGCGAGAAGGGTCGGCGGACAACCGGATCCGTTTCACTTCCGCATGCCGCATTCCGCATTCCGCCCCGCATATCAAGGGAAACCCTCAGGGCATGCGGGGTGGCTCGACTTCGGGGGATAGACGCCGTAAATTTGAGGGGCGCGATGGGCTGCTGGTCCCGTAGGTGGGCGGGTGGGCTGTCGCGGTATTTTCAGTGGAACAATCCGGGCGCAGGACAGGCGTAATCGACGTCGTCTGCCGCCTTAACACCCGTTGCGAGCGTAAACCGATGTCCAGTGAAGCCAAGTGTCCGTTCAATCATGCCGCCCCGAATCCCGCAGGCACCACCAATCGCGAGTGGTGGCCGAAGGCGTTGCGGGTGGAGATTCTGCATCAGCATTCGAACAAGTCGGACCCGATGGATGCGGGCTTCGATTATGCGAAGGAGTTTAACAGCCTGGATCTGTCGGCCGTGAAGGCGGATTTGACGAAGTTGATGACGGAGTCGCAGGACTGGTGGCCGGCGGACTTCGGGCATTACGGTGGGCTGTTCATCCGCATGGCGTGGCACAGCGCCGGCACGTACCGCACGACCGATGGGCGTGGGGGTGGCGGGCGCGGGCAGCAGCGCTTTGCGCCGCTGAACAGCTGGCCGGACAACGTGAACCTCGACAAGGCGCGGCGGTTGCTGTGGCCGATCAAGCAGAAGTACGGCAGGAAGATCAGCTGGGCGGATCTGATGATCCTGACCGGCAACGTGGCGCTGGAGTCGATGGGCTTCAAGACCTTCGGCTTCGCCGGCGGGCGGGCGGATACGTGGGAGCCGGATCAGGATGTCTACTGGGGCTCGGAGACCAAGTGGCTGGGCGCGGACGTGCGCTACGCCAATGGCTCGCCCGGCGTGGACAAGCCGGGCGGCGTGGTGCAGTCGGACGATAGCCCGCAGGCGCCGATGCACAGCAGGGTGCTGGAGAAGCCGCTGGGCGCGGCCCACATGGGGCTGATCTACGTGAACCCTGAAGGCCCCGACGGCACGCCCGACCCGGCGAAGAGCGCCCATGACATTCGCGAGACGTTCGGCAGGATGGCGATGAACGACGAGGAGACGGTCGCGCTGATCGCCGGCGGGCACACGTTCGGCAAGACGCACGGCGCGGCGCCGACGACGCATCTCGATAACGAGGTGGAAGCGGCAGGGCTGGAATCGCAGGCCTTCGGCTGGCGCAACAGCCACGGCAGCGGCCGCGGCGCCCACACGATCACCAGCGGTCTGGAGGTGACGTGGACGAAGAACCCCACGCAGTGGTCGAACAACTACTTCGAGAATCTGTTCGGCTTCGAGTGGGAACTGACCAAGAGCCCGGCCGGCGCGCACCAGTGGGTGGCCAAGACGACGGAGGAGATCATCCCCGACGCCTTCGACCCGGCCAAGAAGCACAAGCCGACGATGCTGACGACGGATCTGGCGCTGCGCGTCGACCCGGCATACGAGAAGATCTCGCGGCGGTTCCTCGAGAACCCCGACCAGTTCGCCGATGCCTTCGCCCGCGCGTGGTTCAAGCTGACGCACCGCGACATGGGGCCGAAGGCGCGCTATCTCGGGCCGGAGGTGCCGCAGGAAGATCTGATCTGGCAGGACCCGCTGCCGGCGGTTGATCACCAGCCCATCGACGACATCGACGCGGCGGCGCTGAAGAAGCAGATATTGGCCAGCGGGCTGACGATCCCGCAGCTCGTCTCGACCGCATGGGCCAGCGCCAGCACGTTCCGCGGATCGGACATGCGCGGCGGCGCGAACGGCGCACGCATCCGCCTGTCGCCGCAGAAGGACTGGGCCGTCAATCAACCGGCGCAACTGGCGAAGGTGCTGAAGACGCTCGAAGGCGTGCAGAAGTGGTTCAACGGTAGCGCGACGGGCGGCAAGCGCGTCTCGCTGGCCGACCTGATCGTGCTCGGCGGAAACGCCGCCGTGGAACAGGCGGCGAAGGATGCGGGGCCGGACGTGACGGTCCCCTTCACGCCCGGCCGCACGGATGCCACGCAGGATCAGACGGAAGTGAAGTCGTTCGACGATCTCGAACCCGCCGCCGACGGCTTCCGCAACTACCTCAGCAAGAAGGCGACCTTGCCGGCCGAGCATCTGCTGATCGATCGCGCTCAACTGCTGACGCTGACCGCGCCTGAACTAACGGCCTTGGTCGGTGGCCTGCGCGTGCTGAACGCCAACGAAGGCCAAAGCCAGCACGGCGTCTTCACGAAGACCCCCGGCCGGCTGACGAACGACTTCTTCGTCAACCTGCTGGACATGGGCACCGACTGGAAGCCCACGACCGCCGACAGCGCCCTGTTCGAGGGCCGCGACCGCGAGACCGGCGCCATCAAGTGGACCGCCACCCGCGTCGACCTCGCCTTCGGCGCCGACAGCCGCCTGCGGGCCTTGGCCGAGGTTTACGCCAGCGCCGACAGCGGCAAAAAGTTCACCGCCGACTTCGTGTCCGCCTGGACCAAGGTGATGAACCTGGACCGGTTTGACGTGAAGCAATAACGCACTGCAATCCGGCCGAACGAGCCGGACGCGTAAGCGACGGACTGACAAACAACGACGCCGGGCCCCGCAGTTTATGCGATGCCCGGCGTTGTCGTTTATGCAACCGGCCGCGCGTCGTTCCCGTTGCCGCTTCCTTCGCTCGAGCGACAGTGAAACGGCCAGCAGTCGTCCCCTCGATCTCCCGCCCCGCTCGACAATTCCCCTCGGCCATTCGACAATCGCCGGCATGTCATCCGTCCTGTCGCGCGCCGCGGAGATTGATCGCATCGTCGAGCGGTATGGCGACGACTGGCCGGGCATTATGGCGATGGTCGAGCGGCACTTCGCGGTGCTGCATAACCGCGCGCAGGTGCTGCTGACGCTCTGCGGCATCGTGATCAGCACGACCGGGTTTTCCGGCCGGCTGATCGCGGGCACCAACGTGCTGGCGCAGGCGCTGGTGATCGGCGGGATCGCGCTGGTGCTGCTGTCGACGGCCGTCGTCGCCCACTCGGTGCTGCACCTGCGTTGGCTGACCATGCACGCTGGCGACGATACGCGCGCCTGGCTCGAATCGTCCCTGGCCTACCGCGACTACAAGACCGGCAGCTACCGCGTGGCGCTGATCATCATGGTCGCCGGGCTCTGCCTTTACTGCGGTGCGATCGCGATCATGCTGCTGTATCCGCATGAGGGCGTGCTGCCGGCGCGGTGATGTTGCCGCCGCTCGATCCCTCCGCAGCATCGCGACACTTCAGCACATAGGGTGGGTTTGATCCCACTGCGATCCCCGCTGCCGCGATGTTGAGTTAGCCGGATGAATTCCACCCTGTGAACTGCCCGACAATGCACCGATGTCGAGCGGCGGATCGTCGTGAAACGGCATGACTTTTTCGCGATCACGCAGGCCAGCTCGTTTTTTCGGTGCTATGTTTGAACGACCAAGATTGGTGATCGACCGAGTCGGCTCGGTAGGACGCCAACTCGGTGGCGAACGTGGTCCGTAGGACGCGTCATCCGCATTTCTGTTCATGAGTTCGCGTCGCCGCGATCTTCCTCAATTCTGAGCGTGGCGGCAGCAATCCAATTTGTGCCCCGGCCCCAACGGCCGCGGGATTAGGGAGGTCTACATGTCGCATCGTCGCAAGAGCGGTTTCACGCTCGTCGAACTCCTCGTGGTCATCGGGATCATCGCGTTGTTGATTTCGGTTTTATTGCCGAGCCTGAACAAGGCGAGGCAACAGGCGAATCTCGTCTACTGTCAGTCCAATCTGCGGCAGATCGGGCAGGCGATCATGATCTACGGCACATTGAGTAAAGGTCGCGCCCCTTGGGGTCGCGTACAACACGTTCCGCCTGCTAGCGGGGTTGGCAACTGGGTGGCTTCGGGCAGGGATTACTCCTGGGTCGACACGTTGTCCATCGCTTCGCTCGGCGTGAAACCGAACCCTGCTGCGGATCAGAACGTGCAAGTGGCGGCAAAGGTGTTCTCCGATGTCGACACAACGGATTTCAGTCCGAATATTTACGGAACTCCCGCTTATGGTAACCACTACACGGGCAGCCCGCGCTTCTTCGGACAGACCGCCGCACGGAATCCGTTGACGTCCCGCGATTTCATCAAGCCGCACAGCTTAACGGTCAAGGAAAGTTCCAGCGTCGCAATCGCGTGGGATGGCGCCCAATTGCTTCATCCGGAATGGGCCACAGGTTCGGCCGAGGTGTTGTCGAACGCGCTTGATGGTTGGCGGATTACGTACGATCACGGCTATCTGTACCCCAAGCCCATCGACACCTACTTTCCGGTCAATACTTATGGTCGTCGCATCGGCATTGCCCAAGATGGTCTCTACAGCGACAGCGCATTGAAGACCAACAATAGAGATGTGAACAATTTCTGGAGTTTCCGCATCGCGATGCGCTTCCGGCATATGACCAACACGACCGCAAACTTGCTCTTCGCCGACGGGCACGTAGAGGCACGCAAATTGGGCCAGGTAACAGTACGAGACATCAGCATGAACCCGTAGGACATCCGGCGGAGACCATCAGCTGAGAACGCGTGAGACTAATTTGTGAAAGTTTCACGCGTTCTTTGTTCGGCAACAGGGCCGGGCGAGTCGGTCGACTTTGGTAGTGAAGTAGTAACCGTCTCACTGCGATTCCTTCCTTCATCGCTTCCCCACTTCCATCGCATGGTGATAGACTGCGCGTCGGAAGGAGGCCCGATGCCCGACGCTGCCGTGCCATCCGCCGACGACGCGTTGCGGCGTGCGTTGTCGCTTCTGTCGACCGAAATGTTCGACGGCCCGCCAAGGCAGCACGCTTACATGCTCAACCCGGGCGACCGGGGGCTGCTGCGGCAGCTGGAGTCGCTCGACGCCGCCACCGCGTCGGCCCGGCCGATCGGCCAGACGACGGTCGCCGCCCACGTCGATCACGTGCGCTACGGGCTGGACCTGCTCAACCGCGCCGCGGCCGGCGAGGCCAACCCATGGCAGTCCGCCGACTGGACCGCCAGCTGGCGCCGCACCGAGCTCACGGATGCCGCCTGGCGCGACCTCCTGACCCGTCTCCGCGCCACCGCCACCCTGTGGCAGGCGAACGTAAGAAGGTGGTCCGACTGGAGCGACGTCGCCGCGCCCGGCGTGCTGTCGAGCCTCGCCCACACGATGTACCACCTCGGCGCCATCCGCCAGATCCTCGCCGCCCAGGGCAAGCATTCCGATCGGGCGGGATGAGCGGGGCAGGCGAATCGCGACATTCCCGGAACCTCGCATGGGGTAGTACATCACTTTGCTCGAACGGTTTTCTATTGCTTGCGGGCGTCGCGCGTATTAGAATTTACAGCCTCAGAAACTAGGGGAATCGGCACGACGAGGTTTCAGGATCGCGTTCGCGCCGACAAGTCGGAGCGGAGAGGAACTGGCAAATGATTACTGTAGGACGCACGGGGACGTTGCGCGGTCAGGCTGCGCTGGCGATGGCTGTTGGCATGGTTGTGGTCGCGGGGCTTGCGGGCTCGGCGGTGGCGCAGGAGCGCGTCCGGCTGGATGCCGTAAATGACGCGGCGGTGGGCAGCGGGCCGAATATCCTTGCGACCTTCAACGAGCAGGCGGCCGATTCGATCAACGCCGACCAGGTTTGGACGGGTGGGGGGCTTGGGCTTAACCTGAACGGCGCCGGCGTGACGGTCGGCATGTGGGATGGTGGCTCGGTGCGCGCCAGCCATGAAGATTTCCGCACGATCCAATCGAACGCGGGCTCGACGCGCGTGACGAACTATGATCCTGCCGCCATCGATGGACACGCGACCCACGTCGCCGGCACGATCGGGGCGCACGGGTATTACATCGCTGGTGGCGTCGATACGCGCGGGATGGCCAACGCGGTCGCCATTCGCAGCCGCGATTTCAACAACGACCTTAACGAGATGCTCGCCGATGCCCAAAACGTTGGGCTAAGGCTGTCGAATCACTCCTACGGGTTCGTGCAGGGGTGGGACAGCACGCGGGACTTCGGTGGCTCGATTGGCACCCAGTACATCTGGTACGGGAACCGTACTGCCAGCGGTGTCGAGGACGCCAGCTTCGGCACGTATGGAGCGAAGAGTCAGGGCATCGACTACATCCTATACGAGAACCCGCGCCTGCTGAGCGTGTGGGCTGCGGGCAACGATCGCAACGACGAGGCGCCCAGCGGCATCACCAGCTACGTGGCCTACTTCCCGTCGGCCCCTTCGGCCGGTTACCTGGCTCAGGCAAGTGGCACATTGGGCGGGGCTGGTTATTACCACGTGTCGACCAGTCAGTACGCAGCGCCGGGCCGCGATGGCAACGGGGGCACCGGTTACGACTCGCTGTCCAGCGGTGGGCAGGTCGCCAAGAACACGCTGGTGGTTGGGTCGATCATCGACTACACGATCGACCCGCAAGACGGTACCGCAGTTGCGCTGAACGCGTTCTCCAGCTTCGGCCCGACCGATGATGGCCGTCTTGCCCCACACGTGGTCGCCAACGGCGATGGTGTGATCTCGACCTCCAACGAATCCGACGTCGCCTATGCGATTTCGTCGGGCACGTCGATGGCGGCCCCGGGCGTCACCGGGGCGGCAGCGCTGTTGTTGCAGCATCAGCGCAACCTGCGACCGGCGGGCGCGCTCGACCCGCTCAGTTCGACGCAGAAGGCGCTGCTCGTCCACACCGCCACAGACGTGGTCGGTGGCGGCGCGCAGGTCGGGCCCGACTATGCCAGCGGGTACGGGCTGGTCAACACCGCCCGTGCGGCCTCCTTCCTGACCGAGGCGATGAGCAAACCGGAGTTGACCCGCGACGACCATCTCGTCGAGTCGACGCTGTCGCAGAGCGAGGTCTTCTCGATTACCGGCCTCCAGCTGACCGGTTCGGAGTTCCGCGCCACGCTCGCTTGGACCGACCTGGAAGCCCAGTTCACGCAGTCGGGCCTCGATGACGCGAGCCGTGTGTTGGTGAACGATCTGGACCTTTGGGTGACCGACGCGGACGGCAACACCTACTACCCGTGGACGCTCAACGGCGCCAGTCCGTCGGCCGCGGCGGTGCAGACCGGGCGCAACAGCCTCGACAACCTCGAGCAGGTCTGGTTCGACGCGTCGCTGTTGACGGGGTCGATCTTCTCGCTGCACGTTGGGCACACGGGCAACCTGTTCTTCGCCCCGGGCTCGGGCATCTTCGGCACGCAGGACTTCTCACTGCTGTTCAGCGGTGTGACGGCCGTGCCGGAGCCGTCGTCGCTCGTGCTGGTCGGCCTTGGCGTTGCGACCCTGCTCCGCCGGCGCCGGCAGGGGTAGGGCATAGGGCATAGGGCATAGGGTGTAGGTGGTTTGTGGTGAGGTCGATGGGGACCGAGAGTGAACGAACGGATATCGGCCTACCACCCCTGTTGCTACTTTCATATCTGATCGTTCCCCGGGCAAGCCCGGGGCTAAATGAGTGTCAGGCGACCTGACCATGTTCGTCTCGCGTTGAAGTTCGTTCCCGGGCGGCCCGATCGCTCTCGGATGCGCGAATTGACCTGTTCAGGTGAGCCGATATAGTGTTCCAACCACTGTCGAACTCCCTTCTTACGCGCGCAGGCGGACGAACACGATATGACCCAGCCAACGGCATCCGCGTCGCAGAGCGGCCCCTCGGGGACCGGGGCTGGGCCCAAGGCCGGCACGCGCGACACGTTTGGGGGCGAGGAACTGGCGTGCGTGATGTCGCACTTCGATCTCGGGATCATCGAATCGATCGTTGAGTTTCCACGCGGGTCGCGCAAGGCGCCGAAGCTGCTGATCGTGGCCGAGCACGGGAAGTTCTTGCTGAAACGGCGGGCGCGGGGGAAGGATGACCCGTTCAAGGTGGCGTTCTGTCACGCGCTGCAGCTTTACTTAGCAAGCAAGCAGTTCCCGCTGCCGCATTTGCTGGGGACGAAGAACGACAACAACTCGATGCTGCAGTGGCGCAACGCGGTGTACGAGATGTTCGAGTACATCCCGGGGCAGGGGTATCCGCAGACGCTGGAGAGCACGTTCGATAGCGGAAAGATCCTGGGGTTGTATCACAAGCTGCTGGAAGATTTTAAGAGTGAGTGGACGCCGCCCAGCGGCAGCTATCACATGGCGTCGGCGGTGGACCAAGGGCTTCGGGCGATCCCGAGCATTCTCGGGGGAACGGCCGAGCTTGGCCCGCTGGTGAAGTACCTGCAGGACAGCTATTCGCACGCGGCGAAGATGGTGGAAGAGCTTGGCATCGAAAGCTGGCCCAAGCAGATCGTGCATGCGGACTGGCATCCGGGAAACATGCTGTTTCGGGATAACCGCGTGGTGGCCGTGATCGATTACGATTCGGCGCGGCTGCTGCCGCGCATCATCGATGTGGCGAACGGGGCATTGCAGTTTTCGATCATTGGCGGGGATGAGGACGTCTCGAAGTGGCCGGAATATGCGGACGAGGCCCGCTACAAACGTTATCTGCGTGGCTACGATGAGGTGTTGCTGCTCAGCCAAGCCGAGATTCGCGCGGTGCCGTGGCTCATGATCGAGGCGTTGATCGCAGAGGCGGTCTTCCCGATCGCCGCCACGGGCAACTTCGGCCGCATGGAAGGGACCGCGTTTTTGCAGATGGTGCAACGCAAGGTGTACTGGCTGCAACGCGAGGCCAACCGGCTCGTGGAGATGGCTGAGGGGTAGGGTTGAGTGTTGAACGCGGGATGCGGAGTGCGGAGTAAAGAAGAGCTAATCAAAGTCCTCTCTTCACTCCGAACTCCGCGCTCCTCATTCCGCATTTGATTTCGTCCCGGTGTCGTCCTGACCGGAGCTGCCATGAGGCCGTCGTTCGTATTGTCCTCGTCGTCGGCGATTGCGTTTGTGCTGCCGTTGCTGGTGGCGCTGATTGCTCCCACCTTTGGCCAAGCGGCGCCGGCCACTCGTCCCACCGCTGAGATTGCCGATGATTACAAGGAACTGGCCGCGACCGATCCCGCGGCGCGCAATGCGGCGCGCGTGCGGTTGATGGGGATGTCGCGTCTGGACTTAGTCACGCTGCGCGATGTGGTCACAACCCATCTGCCGGTGGCGCCGGCGCAGGCGGTGGCGCTGCACGATGTGGTGCGGCACGTTTACCTGGCGAGCGAGACGGTCGAGAGCAACGGCAACCAAGGGTTCCTCGGCGTCGCGCCCACGCGCTATGGCCGGGGCGCGGCGTTCGTGGTGGACCCCGATGGGCCGGTGGACGTGCGCGTGGGGGCGGATTTTCAGTCGCGCACGCCGGGGTTTTGTGCCTACCGCTGGCTGCAGGATGGGGACGTGATCCTATCGATGGGCACCGACGAGATGCTGCCGATCACCAGCTTCTCGATCCTCAGCGAGTACGTCCGCCGGACGCCCGCGGGCACGACCATCCGCATGCGCGTGCTGCGCGGCGGTGGTGTGGTGGTACTGGAGTTTCCGCTCGATGCTCGGCCGGCGGCGTTGGATTTCGGGGCCGACCTGTCGTCGTTCATGAACGAGCGAAGCCGCCGGGCTGAGGCGTATTGGCAGCAGGTTTTTGCGCCGCTGATCGAGCCGGACCACACCTGAGGGGATGGACGAAGGCGCGAAGCGGAGAGGGGACCGGATGCGGCGCTTACGTCCCCCGAAGCGTCTCCAGATACATCGCCTTCAACGCCGCGGCGTCCGCGTCCACCGTCACGTCGGCGTTGGGCGGGCCGCCGGTGGCAACCGTCATGCCGCGGGTGAACTCGCCGGCGGTCTCGACCTGCACGCGCATGGGGACGACCTTGTACAGCGACTGGTCGAACGACCAAACGATCGGGAACAAGTCGTACATCACCGGTCCCGGCTTCCAGTTCTGGGCCGGGTGCCAGCGGCGCACGGCGTCGGCCATGGCTTTGGTTAACGGCGAGCCCCTGACGCCGAGCTGTTCGCACTCTTCCATGGTTAGCGTGAACCGGCGGGTCACGTCCCACGTGCCCATGGAGATCGGGATGCCGCTCTCGAAGACGATGCGGCTGGCGACGTAGTCGAACGCGATGTTGTGCTCACGGCGGTTCAGTGCCGTCTCACCGCCCATGAGCGCGATGCGCTTGATCTTCCCCTTAATGTCGGGCCGGCGGCTGAGGGCGGTGGCGATGTTCGTGAGCGGGGCGATACAGCAGAGCACGACCTCGTTCGGGTGCTGTTCGACCGCGCGAATGATCAGGTCGACACCGTCGGCGTCGCTGGGGTCGTCCTGCGTGTCTTCCGGCTCGGCGAACGCGTAGTGGTTCATCGCGCGCGATAAGTCGTGCAGCGTGCGGCTCTCGTCCTCGCTCACCGGCCTAAGTGGAAACTGTTGACCGGCGGCCACCGGTACGTCGGCTCGATCAAGATAGCGCAACAGTCGCTTTATGAGCCGCGCGCGTTTGTCGGACGGGTACGTGACGGTGCTGATGCCCACGACCTGCAATTCCGGCCGCAGGAGCGCAAACCAGATCGCGAGCAAGTCGTCGATGTCCTGACCGGGGTCCGTGTCGATGAAGATTTTCTGCATAAGCGGGAAGATTAGCCGAAATCAACTCGCCTGTGGCGCGCGGCCGGCGAGGCTGGCGATCATCGCGATCAGTTCGCTGGGTTCCACCGGCTTGGAAATGTGCATCTGAAATCCGGCGAGCACCGATCGCGTGCGGTCCTCGGAACGGGCGTAAGCGGTCAGCGCGATCGCGGGCACGTTGCTGCGGTGCTCGGGGCCCAGCTTACGGATGCGCCGGATCAGCGAGTAGCCATCCTCGCCGGGCATGCCGACGTCGCTCACCAGCACGTCTGGCGCAACGCTCTTGAACAGGTCGAGCGCTTCGGTGGCGGAACCAGCGGTGGTGACGGTGGCCTCGCAGTCTTCGAGCAGGCGCTTGATCAGGTTTCGACCGTCGGGCTCGTCGTCGACCACCAGCACCTTCACGCCGCTGATCTTCATGCACGCATCGCCGTTCGAACTCTGCACGCTGGTCGCCTGCGGCTCTCGGCGGTCGTCGTGCTGCACGACGGTGTCGCTCCAGTTGATCGGCAGCACCGGCAGCGCGATCGTGAAGGTCGCGCCGTGCCCACGGCCCATGCTCTTGGCGCGGATCGACCCGCCGTGCAGGTCGACCAGTTGCTTGGCGATGGCCAGGCCCAGCCCCAGCCCACCAT
This sequence comes from Tepidisphaeraceae bacterium, assembly GCA_035998445.1. Classification (NCBI taxonomy): domain Bacteria; kingdom Pseudomonadati; phylum Planctomycetota; class Phycisphaerae; order Tepidisphaerales; family Tepidisphaeraceae; species Tepidisphaeraceae bacterium. The sequence continues at coordinate 24,711 of DASYHQ010000028.1, forward strand.
GCTGCCGCGTGGTGGAAGCATCGGCCTGACGGAAGCGGTCGAACACGTGCGGCAGGAACTCCGGCGAGATGCCCTCGCCGGTGTCGACCACGCTGATCTCCAGGTGGGAGTTGACGCGTTCCAGCAGCACCTGGACGCGGCCGCCGCGCGGCGTGAACTTGATGGCGTTGGTCAGCAGGTTCCACATCACCTGCTGCAGTCGGTTCGGATCGCCGGAGACCGGGCCGACGATCGGGTCGATCACCGTCTGTAGCCGCACGCCCTTGGCGTCGGCGGTGGGGGTGACGGTCTCGACCCCGGCCTGCAGGATCGCCGGCAGGTCGACGCGCTGTACGTCCAGCCGCACCTTGCCGCTGATGATGCGGCTCATGTCCAGCAGGTCCTCGATGATCTGCGCTTGCGAGCGGGCGTTGCGCTCGATCGTCTCGATGCCCTGCTGCAGGTCGTCGTCGCTCACGTTGGGCATGCGAAGGATCGTCGACCAGCCCATGATCGCGTTCAACGGCGTGCGCAGCTCGTGGCTGAGCGTCGCGAGGAACTCATCCTTCATTCGGCTGGCACGCTCGGCCTCGGCGCGGGCGCTCCGCTCTCGCTCGAGTAAGCCCTCGCGCTCGGCCTCGGCGTTTCGGCGCTCGATCGCCAGCGACGCGGCGCGCGATAAAGATTCGACGAGCTCGCGCTCGCGCTGAGCGGGCTCGCGCGCCTCGCGCAGGTAGATGGCAAACGTGCCGATCACCATGCCGCGCGAGCTGCGGATCGGCATCGACCAACACGCCCTCAGCCCCAGCGCCAGCGGCAGGTGCTTGATGCCGGCCCACGCCGGGTCGGTCGCGATGTCGCTGGTCATCACCGTGCGGTTCCGCGCCGCAGCGTCCATGCAGGTGCCGATGCCGGCGGCGATGTCGATCCGTTGCACGGCCTCGTTGTAGCTCGCCGGGAGGTTGGGCGCCGCGCCGACGCGGAATCGCTTGCCGTCCTCGTCCAGCAGCAGGATTGACGCCACCACGCGCCCGTCGGCCTGTTCCTCGATCACCCGCGTCAGCGCCGCCAGCGCTTCGGACAGCGGGGCGTCGGCGGCGATCAGCTCGAGCGTGCGGTTCTGCGACTTCAACAGCTCGTCGGATCGCTTGCGCTCGGTGATGTCCTCGCTCAGCACGATGATGTTGACGATCGCACCCTGCTCGTCGTGCGTCGCGCTCTTGCTGTTCTGCACCCATACGGTCGAGCCGTCGGGGCGCACGTAGCGTTTCTCAAGCACGAAGCTGCCGCGCTCCTTGCGCAACAGCTCGCCCAGCAGTTGCTCATACCGCTCGCGGTCGTCGGGGTGGGTGATCTGCGCGAAGTCCAGCTGCGCCAGCTGCTCGTGCGAGTAGCCGGTGATGCGGCAGAACGCGTCGTTCACCTGGACGAAGCCGCCGGCCGCGTCGGTGATGGCCATGCCGACCGCCGAGCCGGCGAAGGCGGTGCGGAAGCGTTCCTCGCTGAGGCGCATCGCCATCTCGGACCGGAACTGTGCCGTCACGTCCTGCATCAGCTTCGAGAAGCCGATCGGTCGGCCGGCATCGTCGCGCACGCTGGTGAGCACGCCGTCGACGAAGAACCGCTCGCCGTTCTTACGCACGTGCCAGCGGCGGTCGATCGCACGGCCGCGGTCGCGCGCGGTGCGAAGCTCATTCGCCGGCACACCGACGGCGCGGTCCTCCGGGGTGAACAGGCGCTCGAAGGGCATGCTCAGCGCCTCGTCCTCGGTGTAGCCCAGCAGGTGTTCGGCACCGGTGTTCCAGCTGGTGATGACGCCGTCGACGTCGGTCATGAAGATCGCGTAGTCCTTGATGTTCTCGACCAGCAGCCGGTAGCGTTCCTCGCTTTCTCGCAGCGCCGCCTCCGAGCGCCTCGCGCGTAGCAGCGAGCGCACGGTCGCGACGAGTTCCACCGGTTCGACCGGCCGCACGAGGTAGGCGTCGGCGCCACCGTCGAGGCCCTGGGCCTTGTCCTGGCTGGAGATGAAGCTGGCCGACAGGTGCAGCACCGGGATGTCGGCGGTGCCGGGGTCGGCCTTCAGGCGGCGGCAGACCTCGAACCCGTTGATGTCGGGCAGCCGCACGTCCAGGATGATCAGCTCGGGGTTCTCGTTGGCCTTGCGCAGCGCCTCGGCGCCGCTGCCGGCCTCGATCACGTCGTAGCCCGCCTTCAGCAGCGAGCGCGTGACCGCATAGCGGTTGGCCTCGTCGTCGTCGACGTGCAGGATCACCGGGCGCTGCTCAGACATCGCTGCCCCCCGTGGTGATCACCTGCAAGGGTTCGGCCGTCGCGTCGGTGGTGGGGGCCTCAAGGTTCAAGACGAGCGTGACGACGAACGTCGACCCCTCGCCCGGCGCGCTGGTGACCGCCACATCACCACCCAGCAGCCGCGCGAGCTTGCGCGTCAGCGGCAGGCCGAGCCCCGTCCCCCGCAGGCGGCGCTGCACGCCGCTGTCGATCTGCGTGAAGTCGTCGAATATCTGCGCGATGTGCTCGGGCGCAATGCCGATGCCGGTGTCCGCGACGTTGAACGCCACCATGCCGTCGGCCGTGCGCTCGACACGCACGCGCACCTCGCCTTGTTCGGTGAACTTCAGCGCGTTGCTGACGAGGTTGCGCAGGATCTGCGAGACCTTCCGCTCGTCGCTGTGCATGGTCGCCAGGTCGGTCGGCGGTTCCTCGACGGTCAGCGTCACCCGGCCATCGGTCGCCAGCGGGCGAAAGATGCCGCGCAGCGCGGTGAGCAGCTCGGCGACCGAGAAGCTGGCGACGTGGACATCGGTCTTGCCCGCCTCAATCTTGGCCAGGTCGAGCAGGTCGTTCACCATCTCGCCAAGCGACGTCGCCGACCGGTGGATCAGGCTCACCTGACGCTCCTGCTCCGCCGTCAGCTCGCCGTCCAAGCGGTCGAGCAGGATGCGCGACAGGCTGACGATCGCGTTCAACGGCGTGCGCAGCTCGTGCGTCATGTCCGACAGGAAGCGGCTCTTGTACTCCGACGCCCGGCGAAGCGATTCGGCCTTTTCGTCCAACTCGGCGTACAGCGCCACCACGCCGCGGTTCGTCTCGGCGAGTTCCGCGTTCAACCGCTCGACCTCGCCTTGGCGCGCACGCAGATCGTCCATCGCCAGCAGAAGCGCCCTGTTCTGTTCCTGCACCTCTTGGAACGGGCTCTGCGGCCCGCGGTGGGCCAGTTGTTCGGCCACCATGCCCAGCGCTTGCATCGTCAGGGGACTGGTTCGGCGGGGCAGTTGCTTGCCGAGCGTGACGATCGTGCCGCGGCCGGGGACCGAGGTGATGTCGAACTCGTCGCTGAGCCGCCGCGAGCCCACGATGCCCAGCCCCATGCCCGTTTCCGACCGGTAACGCCCGTCGAGGATCTTGCGCAGGTTGGCGATGCCCGGGCCATTGTCTGACACGCGCACCACCAGCACCTGCGGTTGCTCGTCGATGCGCATCGTGAAATCCACCCGCCCGCCACCGCCGTACTGAAACGCGTTGCGCGCCAGCTCCGAGACGGCCGTCGCGAAGGCGGTCTGTTCTTGCATCGTGAAGCCGAGCGATTCGGCGATGCGGCGCGCACGCTGGCGGCTCAGGACCACGTCCTGCTCCGAGCGAACCTGTACGCTCACGATCGGCGCGCCGCTCAAGGCCGGCCCCCTTCGCTGGCGACCAGCACAGTGACGTCGTCGCGCTCGCGCCGGAAGTCGCGGTACAAAACGCCCGCGATCAGGCTCGGGTGCCGGTTGAACAGGCCGGGGTACTTGCCGATCTGCCACTGCGTTGCCAGACCGTCCGAGTGCATCACCAGCAGCGAACCGGCCGGCCAGGGGTAGTTGAAGGTCTGGATCCGGCGGGCCTCGGCCCCCACGGTGCCGTTGTGCGAGATCATGCTGCGCGTCGCGTCGCCTGGGCTGACGATGATGCCCGCGACGTTGCCGACACCGGTGAAGCGCACCTCGCGCGTGGCCGGGCGCAGCTCGGCGATCGCGACGGCGGCGCCGCGCGTGCTGCGGAGGCCGATGTGCATGATCTCGAGCATCTCGACGCCTTCGGCCTCGGGGTTCTCGCGGAACAGGCGAATCGCCTGGCGGGATGCCTCGGCGGCCTGCAAGCCGTGACCGAGCCCATCGGCGACGGCGATGTTGGTGCGACCGTCGGGCAGCGTCTGGGCCCACCACGTGTCGCCGCACGCGTCCTCGCCGCGCTTGGGCAGGCAGACGCCACCGATCGCGCACTTGGGAATGCCCGCCGACTCCGACGGCGCGCAGTTGCCGAACCGCACGACGATCGCGGTGCCCGAATCCTTGGCGGTGTAGACGTCGAACGATGTGGCCAGACGTGTCACGGCGCCCATGCCGGTGCCGGGCGTGCCACCGGTCGAGTAGCCGTCGCGCAGCGCGTCGGCCACGTTGGCGATGCCGGGCCCGCGGTCGATCGCGATCGCCTCTAGGCCCGGGCGTTCGCCTTGGCCGAACGATTGCAGGATGACCTCGCCAGACTCGGCGTGGCGCACGAGGTTCGTCGCCAATTCCGTCAGTACGATCGCCACCTCACCACTACGCGTCTGGTCGAAATCGAGGTAATCGGCGAGCGTGGCGGCGGCACGGCGAACCTCGCCAACCTGGCTCGATTCGGTGACGTGGAGCGTGATCGGGTCGCGGGGTCTGACGGTCAAGCTTACTTCCATTTCGTGATCGTGACGCGGGTGCCCCGACCCACTTGGGTATCGATGTCGAACTCGTTCACCAGCCGCTTGGAACCGCTCAGGCCCAGGCCCATTCCATTACCGGTAGTGTACCCGTCGGTCAACGCCAGCTTAACGTCGGAAATGCCCGGCCCCTGATCCTCGAACGTCAACCGCACCCCCTTACGGATTCCTTGCGCCAGCGGTTCGAGCTTGGCCGTGCCACCACCTCCATGTTCGAGCGTGTTGCGCGCCAACTCGCTGGCGGCCGTCACGACCTTGGTCTGGTCGATCAGGCTGAAGCCCATTTCCGTCGCCAGCGCGCGCACGGACTGGCGGACCTGTACGACGTCCGTCGACGTGCGGACCTGCAACACCTCACTCTTGGGTGCCGGCATCGGCGACGCCTCCGTCGGCGGTGGTCGAACCGTCCTCGTCGAACGCGATCACGCTCGCCTCGCGCACCGAGGCGCGCAGCAGTTCCATGCCGCGCTCGACGTTCAACGCCGTCCGAACACCCTCCAGCGACATCCCCAGTTCCACCAGCGTGATCGCGACCGCCGGCCGCATGCCGGTGACGACGGTCTGCGCGTCCAGCACGCGGGACATCTGCGCGATGTTGGCCAGCATGCGGCCGATGAACGAGTCGACCACGTCCAACGACGAAATGTCGATCAGGACGCCCTTGGCGCCGGTGTCGGCGATGCGCGAGGTTAAGTCGTCCTGCAGCGTCATCGCCAGGCGGTCGTGCATGTCCACCTGAATGGTCACCAGCAGCAGGTCACCGACCTGCAGAATCGGGATACGGTCCACGTTGAGGGCCCTCCGGTTCTAGGATTTGGCACTGTGGGACTGGACCCGGGTGATCCGCATTCCCGTGCGCGTCAACGCCAGCGCGAACGCGTCGGCGAGCGAGGCCTTGGTGATGACGTCCTTCAGGTCGACACCGAGGTGGACGATCGTCTGGGCGATCTGCGGGCGAATGCCGCTGATGATGCAGTCGGCGCCCATCAGGCGCGCCGCGGTCACGGTCTTAATGAGGTGTTGCGCGACCAGCGTGTCGACCGTGGGCACACCGGTGATGTCCAGGATCGCGATCTGCGCGCCGGTCTCGACGATCCGGTTCAGCAGGCTCTCCATCACCACCTGGGTGCGGCCACTGTCGAGGGTGCCGATCATGGGCAGTGCCAGCACGCCTTCCCAGAGCTTTACGACCGGCGTCGACAGCTCGAGCATGTCCTGCTGCTGGCGGGCGATGATCTCCTCGCGCACCTTCAGGAACGCCTCGGACGTGAACAGGCCCAGCCGGTCCAGGAGCGTTGTCGCCAGCCAGATTTCATCGACGAGCGCCTTCGCGTTGGACGACAGCTCGGCGCTGAGGCGGCTGAATAGCGGCTGCTTGAACGAGAAGACGAACGTCGCGATCTCGGTGGGGGTGAAGCCCTGCTGGGCACGCGATTCGGACAGGCTGCGCAGCATGTCGCGGAGCGGTTCCCATTCCGACGACTCGACGTCCTCCGAGCCGCTCCCGACCGCCTGGCCGAACAGCGACAGGAACTCGCGCGACTGCTCGCGCAGTTCCGATTCGCGCATCAGGTCGTCCCGCTGCGCGCCGGAGCTTGACTGCACGGCCAGCCAATCCTTCAGCAGCGACGCTTCGTGCTGCCTGATGATGTCGGCAAGCTTCATTTTTCCAGTACCGGCCACAGCGGTCTCCTTCCAGTGCAGGTGCCATCGCGACGGGCGAACGCACGCGACGAGTCATGGTTGTGCCCGGCATCCTAAGACGATCCGCTGAGGCTGTCGACGTGCGTAATGCTTGTCAGAAATTGGGGCGGCGATCAGGGCTGGAGCCAACGGGCGGCGTCCTTGGCGAAGTAGGTCAGGATCAGGTCTGCCCCGGCACGCTTAATGCTTGTCAGCGATTCGGTCGCGCAGCGGCGCAGGTCGAGCCAGCCATTGGCGGCGGCGGCGTGGAGCATCGCGTACTCGCCGCTGACCTGGTACGCGGCCACCGGCAATGGATGGGCGGCGCGGACGGCGGCGATGACGTCGAGGTAGGGCATTGCCGGCTTCACCATCAGGATGTCGGCCCCTTGCTCGACGTCGATCGCGACCTCGCGCATCGCTTCGCGGAAGTTGGCCGGGTCCATCTGGTAACCGTTGCGATCCCCGAACGCCGGTGGACTCTCGGCGGCGTCGCGGAAGGGGCCGTAGAAGCCACTGGCGTACTTGGCAGCGTAGCTCATGATCGGCACGTGGTCGTACCCCGCGCTGTCCAACGCCGTTCGAATGGCCGCGACCATGTTGTCGAGCATGCCCGACGGCGCGATGATGTCCGCCCCCGCCCGCACGTGCGTCGCCGATGCCCGCGCCAACAACTCCAGCGAGGCATCGTTCAGCAGGTAACCGTTGGGCAGCTTCGCATTGAAGTGCGGCTGGTCGGGCAGGTTGATGAGCCCGCAATGGCCGTGGTCGGTGTACTCGCAGAAGCACATGTCGGAGACGACGATCAGGTCCGGCGCCGCGTCTTTGATCGCCCGAATGGCGCGCGGCACGATGCCGTCGTCGTTGAAGTTATCGCTTCCGACCGCGTCCTTACGTTCCGGAATGCCGAACAGCACGACGGCGGGAACGCCCAGCGACGCCACCTCGCGCGCCTCGGCCGCCAGCCGATCGACGCTGATCTGAAACTGACCCGGCATCGAGCCGATCGGCGCCTTCACGTCGCGCCCGTGGCGCACGAACAATGGGTAGATGAAGTCGGCCGGTGACAGCGCGGTCTCGCGCACCATGCGGCGCAGCCCACCACTAAGGCGCAGGCGGCGGGGACGGTTGGGATCGACAGCGGGACGATTGGGGATCATGCAGACCTTTGCGTTTGCTTAATGATAGCGTCCAGTGCGCCGGTCGCGCAGCGGAACGCGCTAGTGATCGCTATGTTATCGTGCGGGCACGCTGGACCGTCCAGCCGTGCGGCGTCGGACCAAGGAGTTGAACTAGTCCATGTCGTGGTCTCGCCGCAGCATCCCGAGTCCGATGCGACGGCTGTTGTTCGTCGTTCTGACGCTCACGGTCTTCCTCGGGTTCCTGGGGCAAACTCGGGTGACGGGCAGCCACGAGGAACGCGTAGTCGTGACGGCGTTAAGCATGGTGCGGTCGGGCTGGCCGTGGGCGGCGCGACCGACTGTCACCCCCGTCGTAGAACTACAGGAGACGGCGGACGACAAGGCGCTGGTGCCACGCGCGGACGGCGCCACTCGATCCGTCAACCCTTGGTTGATCCCGGTCTTCCACAACGAGATTCGCCTACAGAAGCCCCCGTTACCCTACTGGGCGACAGCGGTCGCGTTCCGGGTGCTGGGGGAGAACGCGTTTGCGGCGCGCGCGGTGCCGGGATTGCTCGGTGCATTTGCGACTTTGCTGCTGTACTGCATGGCCCGACGCGTCGGTGGTCGGCGCGTGGCGGGGGCGGCGGCACTGATATGGATCTCGTCGTACTTCGTCGTCAGCGAGTATCGCAAAGCCATGGCCGACCCGTACTTGGCCGTGGCCGTATTAGGGGCGGTGTGGGCGGGGGTAAGATCACCTGGCACGGATCAGTTGCGGGAATCTACGACGCGCACCAGCGTGCTGCTGTTCTACGCGTTCCTCGCGATGGGCGCCTTGGCCAAGGGGCCGGTGGTCGTACTGCACGTTGCCGTTGCGTTGGCCGCCTTCGCGATGTGCTTCCGACGCTGGCCAGTTGGCGGGCGCCCGCGGTGGCATGTGATCGGGGTGGTTGGCTTCCTCATGGTGACGCTGCCCTGGCCGGCGTACGTGTGGTCGACCATTCCGGAAGCGATCGAGTTGTGGCGGTACGAGTCGGTCGGGGAGTTCGCCGACAACGCGCGCAACGCCCGGCCGTGGTGGTACTACCTGCCGGCGGTACTACTGCTGACCCTGCCGTGGGTGTTGCCCTGGTTGTTCAGCGTTTGGACCACCGTGCGACGCCCGACCGGTCGGCGGCTGTTCCCCATCGTCTGGCTGGTGCTGACCGTTCTGATTTTCTCTTTCGTCCACATGAAGAAGAACGCCTACCTGCTGCCCGCGATGCCCGCACTGGCGTTGGGCGCCGCATTCGGTGCGACGCGTGCGATCGCATTATCGCGGCAGCTCCCCAAGCCACGCTGGTTGAGGCACATAGCGTCGGTACAAACATTGATGGGCCTCGGCTTGGCGCTGGTGATCGCGTACTTGCTCGTCACGGATCCACAGGCGTCTGGCGCGTCTGGCCGTTTCGCGGTGACGCTGGAACCGGCGCTACTGGCCGGCTTGCTGGGCAGCCTTTTGGCGATCGCGATCGCAGCGCGACCGGTGTTCATCAAGACGCCCGACCGCTTCGCCGACTGGTTCACGGCTCAATCCGTCGCGTTCGCGGTGCTGATCTTACTGCTCCTGGCCTTCGCGCGATCGGAACGGAAGAACCGCGACGCCGACGATGCGTTCCATGTGCGGCCTCAACACGTCGAGGCTGGAATACCGTCAAAAATTGCCAAATTAAGCCTATTCTTCCTTGATTCGGCCAAAGCGTAGGTTCCGCAATCCGGTGTATGTGTGTAATGATAGCGACCGCGTTCCAGGAGGGTCTCAACGGGAGATCGGGATGACGCCATTGATGAGCCGGTTCACGGGCAAGGCATGGACAACGACGCGCAGCATCCCACGGTCACGCTCGACCAGATCCTGATCACCGGGCAATTGACCCGCCGCCCCGCGCCACCTCCCAACTACACCGACGAGGTCGCTGCGCTGCACGCGGTGGGGCGCGCGCTGACGATGGACGCACAGGCCGCGCTCGACGCGCTGGTGGATGCGGCGCTGCGCCTCTGCCGCGCCGGATCGGCCGGCGTCAGTCTGCTCGAGGAGGACGCGCACGGGCAGCGATCGTTCCGCTGGGTCGCGATGGCGGGGGCGTACGCCAGCTACCGCGGTGGGACCACCCCGTACGACATCAGTCCCTGCGGCGCCACGCTGGCGCGCGGGGTGGCGCAGCTGTTCGACCGTCCGTCCCGCCTCTTCACGGACATGCGTCGCGCCGAGCCACCGGAGATCATCGAGAACCTCGTCGTGCCGTTCCGGTCCGGCGACGTCGAGGGCACCATCTGGGTGGCGACCCACGACGACCAGATCCACTTCACCAACGAGGACGCCCGCATCCTGACCAGCCTCGGCGACTTCACCGCCGTGGCGCTGGCGGGCCAGCGCGTGCGGTCTCGCCACCAGGCGAGCGAGGCGCGGCTGGCGCAGATCGTCGAGAGCGTGCGGGATTACGCGATGTTCACGATGGACCGCGACGGCATCGTCACCAGTTGGAACGTGGGGGCCGACAAGGTCTTCGGCTACGGTCAGGACGAGATCATCGGCCGCACCAGCGACGAGATCTGGACGCCCGAGGACCTGGCGCGCGACGAGCCGCACAAGGAGCGCGAGCGGGCCCGCACCGATGGCCGCGCCGCCGACGAGCGCTGGCACATGCGCAACGATGGCACCCGCTTCTTCGCCAGCGGCATCCTGACGCCACTGCTGGGCGACGACGGGCGCCTGGTGGGCTACACGAAGGTCTGCCGCGACATCACCGAGCGCAAGCGTGCCGAGGAGCGCGCCAACCGCATCCTCGAAAGCATCACCGACGCGTTCTACGCCGTCGACCGGCAGTGGCGCTTCACGTACGTGAACGCCGGCGCCGAGCGGTTGCTGCACCGCCGTCGTGAGGAACTGATCGGCCGGGTGATCTGGGACGAGTTCCCCAGCGCGCTCGGCACCGAGTTTGAACGCCAGTACAACCGCACGATGAACGAGCGCGTGACCACGCAGTTCGTCGAGTTCTACCCGGCGCCGCTCGAGGGGTGGTACGACATTCGCGCCTACCCGTCGCCCGAGGGCATCTCGGTCTACTTCCAGGACATCAACGAGCGCAAGCGCGACGAGGACGCGCTGCGCGCCAGCGAGGAACGCTTTGCCTTGGCCGTGGATGCGGCCGAACTGGGGACCTTCCACTGGACGCTGCCCGTCGGGCGCATCGAGTGGAACCGGCGCCTGCGGGAATTCTTCTGGATGTCGCCGGACGAGACGATCGTGCGCGAGCGGTTGTTCGATCGCATCCACCCCGACGACCGCCAGCGCGTGCAGCGGTCGGTCGAACGGGCGATCTCGGGGCAGGAGCGGTACGACATCGAGTACCGCGTGGTCGGGCCGAACGGTCAGATCCGATGGTTGCACTCGACGGGTCAGGTCAGTGCCGATGAGGCGGGCAAGCCGCCCACGCGGCTCGACGGTGTCGTGATGGACATCACCGAACGTCGCCGGTTGATCACCGGGCTGCAGAGCGAGCGGGCGAAGCTCGCCAACATCATCGAGCAGGCGCCGGCGTTCATCTGCACGCTGCGCGGGCCCGAGCACGTCTTCGAACTGGCCAACGAGCGATACTACGAGATCGTGGGGCACCGCGATGTCATCGGCAAACCCGTGCGCGATGCGCTGCCGGAGGTGGCAGGACAGGGCTTCTTCGAACTGATGGACCGCGTCTACCAGACCGGCGAAACGTTCGCTGGCAGCGAGTTGCCACTCCAGTTGCAGCGCACCGAGGGCGATGCGCTCGAGGATCGGTACATCAACGTCGTCTACCAGGCGACGCGCGACAACGATGGCCGCATCTCGGGCATCTTCGTGCACGGCGTGGACGTGACGGACTTCGTGCTGGCCCGCGATGCGCTGCGCCAGAGCGAGGCGCGCTTCCGCCAGCTGGCCGATGCCATGCCCCAGATCGTCTGGGCGGCCAGGCCCGATGGCACCGTCGATTACTACAACAAGCGCTGGCACGAGTACACCGGGATGCCCGAGGGCCTAACCGGCGATGAGAGCTGGACGCCGCTGGCGCCGCCGGAGGACCTCAAGCTCGTGTTCGTCCGTTGGACCGAGGCGCTGCGCACCGGGCAGCCGTACGAGGTCGAGTGCCGCTTCCGGCGCAGCGCCGACGGCGCGTATCGCTGGCACCTGGCCCGCGCGCTACCGGTGCGCGACGCGCATGGCGACATCGTGCGCTGGTTCGGCACGAACACCGACATTCACGACTTCAAGCTGCTGCAGGAGCAGAACGAGCAGTTGCTGGAATCCGAACGGTCCGCCCGCACCGAGGCCGAGCGCGCCAGCCGGATGAAGGACGAGTTCCTCGCGACGCTGTCGCACGAGCTGCGCACCCCGTTGAACGCGATCCTGGGCTGGTCGCAGATCCTGCGCATGAGCAACCGCGACGAGGGCGAACTGGAGGAGGGCCTGCAGACGATCGAGCGCAACGCGCGGGCGCAGACGCAGATCATCGAGGACCTGCTGGACATGAGCCGCATCATCAGCGGCAAGGTGCGGCTCGACGTGCAGCCGGTCGACCTGACCGCGGTGGTATCGGCGGCGATCGACACGGTCCGGCCGGCGGCGGCGGCGAAGCGCGTGCAGGTCCAGTCGGTGCTCGACCCGCTCACGCACCCGGTCAGCGCCGACCCGAACCGCCTGCAGCAGGTCTTCTGGAACCTGCTGAGCAACGCCGTCAAGTTCACGCCCAGCGGCGGGCGCGTGCAGGTGAGCGTCCATCGCGTCAACTCGCACATCGAGGTGAGCGTGACCGACACCGGCGAGGGCATCAACCCCCAGTTCCTGCCGCACGTGTTCGACCGCTTCCGCCAGGCCGACGCCAGCACGACGCGCCGCCACGGTGGGCTGGGGCTGGGCCTGTCGATCGTGAAGCAACTGACCGAACTGCACGGCGGCAGCGTGCGGGTGACCAGCCGTGGCGCCGGCACGGGCGCGACGTTCATCGTCGCGCTACCGCTAAACGTGCTGCGACCCGGCGACGACCCCGACGCGCCACTGCGCCGCCCCGACGCCGAGATCGCCGTCGCCGCCGATGCGTGCGCGCAGCTGAAGGGCGTGCGCGTGCTGGTGGTCGACGACGAGCCCGACGCTCGCAGCATGGTCCAGCGACTGCTGAGCGACTGCGACGCCATCGTGACGGCCGCCGACTCGGTCGCGCACGCCATGCAGCGGCTGAGCGAGGGGAAGTTCGACGTGCTGGTCAGCGACATCGGAATGCCCGGCGAGGACGGCTACGCGCTGATCCGGCGCATCCGCGCGCTGCCGGCCGATCGCAACGGCAAGGTCTGCGCGGTCGCGCTCACCGCCTACGCGCGCGCCGAGGACCGGGTGCGTTCGATTTTGTCCGGCTACGACATGCACGTCTCCAAGCCAGTCGAGCCCGCCGAGCTGATCGCCACGGTCGCCAGCCTGGCCAGCCGTGTGCGGTAACTCGCGGCCGCCAGCCACCATCGCTGTCAGCCGTTCCAGCCAACCGCGGCGCTAGAGCGTGTTATGCACTTTGGGGGCCCGTAACGCAGGCGTGACGACGCTGGGTGCCACGGTTTGGTACTCCAAGCCGTGTCTGCGTGTACCGGCACGGCTTGGCGTACCAAACCGTGGCACCCAAGCCAGTTTCTGAGCTGGAAAGTGCATAACACGCTCTAGAGCAACGGACCCATTTCTGTAGCGACTTGTCCTCTGGGTGCCACGGTTTGGTACTCCAAGCCGTGTCGGCTGCGTCGCCCCAAGTACGGCTTGGAGTACCAAACCGTGGCACCCGAACGCAACGGCAACGTGCGCCCTGCTTTAGGCCGTCGTGAACCGAAACACGTTCACCGACGCAGGGGGCAGCGTGTAGCGGAGTTCCGTTGTGTCGACCCCCTGCGTCGTCGGCCGAACGGTGTCGGGGTCGTCGAACGTGTTGTGGGCGGTGAGGTCGTCGTGGGCGATCGTCGATTGCGTCGCCGACCGAACGGGGGCACCGCCCAGATCGATTGCGATCTCCAGCGGCAGCGATTCGTGCACGTTCACCAGGCTCACCGTGACCGTGTTCCCGCTACGGCTTGCAGAGCCGGAAAGGGCTGGCATCTGCTGGCGGACGCTTCCCTGCACGAAGCGGACGGTCGCGGATGATTCGATCTCGGTCCGCACGGCGGTGGCGCCCTGGTGGGGCTGGTAGAGGTCGAACGCGTGATAGGTCGGCGTGAGCACCATGCGGTCGCCGTCGGTGAGGATCATGGCCTGCAGCACATTCACGACCTGCGCGATGTTGGCCATCACCACCTTGTCAGCGTGACGGTTGAACGCGTCGAGCGTGATGGCGGCCACCAGCGCGTCGCGCAGCGTGTTCTGCTGCCAGAGGTGGTTTGGATTGCGTCCAGGCGTGGGCGGGTGCCACGTGCCCCATTCATCGATGATCAGGCCGATCTTTCGTTCGGGATCGACCTCGTCGAGCGCCGCCCGCTGGTCGAGGATAAGCCCTTCGACGGCGGTGGCGCGATGCAGCAGTTCATACCACTGGTCGGTTGTGTAGTCGGTGGCGGTGCCGGCGGTGCCGCAGTAGTAGTGGGCAGCGAAGCCGTGCAGTTGCCAGTCGCCCGCGGGGACGCCGGCCCTGGCGAAGAAGCGGCGCGTCCAATCGACGTTGTTGCCGTTGGGGCCGCAAGCGATCAAAAACAGCGGCATGCGCGTCGGCACGCGCATGAACGTGCCCAAGTAGGTCGCGAACCGCTTGTAAGCCGTCGCGTAATCCTCCGGTGACATCGACCCGCCGCAGCCCCAGTTCTCGTTGCCCACGCCCCAATACTCGACGTTCAACGACTGCGGTGACCCATCGGCCGCCCGGCGGCGCGCCAGCGTGCTGGGGCCGGTGAAGTTGCAATATTCCACCCACTGCTTCATCTCGCGTGGCGTGCCACTGCCCACGTTGCCCGCCAGATACGGTTTGGCGCGCAACAGGCCGCACAGGCGGAGGAACTCCTGGGTGCCGAAGGCGTTGTCTTCCAGGTTGTGACCCCACCACGCGTTCACGCGCGTCGGCCGGCTGGCGCGTGGGCCGACACCGTCTTCCCAGTGATAGTCGTCGGCGAAGCAGCCACCGGGCCAGCGCAACAGCGGGATGCGCAGCCGTTGTAGCGCTTCCAGCACGTCGGCCCGGAAGCCACCGACGTTGGCGATGGTCGATTGTTCGCCGACCCAAAGACCGTCGTTCACGCACGCGCCAAGGTGCTCGGCGAACTGGCCGTGCAGTTCCGGGCGGATGGTGGCGATGGGTTCATCCAGAAGAACGGTGACGCGCTGATCAGGCATGATTAGGTGGCTCCGGCGTCATCATTGCGTGAACGGGGACGTTCGCAAGGGGCTGGTGAGGAATGCCCGAGGTGTAACTGCGACTCACAACGATTGTCATCCCGAGGGGAGCCTAAGGCGACCTGAGGGATCTCGATCGACGGACGGTTCTCGGCCTTGGGAGATCCCTCAGGTCGGCAAGCCTCCCATCGGGTTGACACGTCCCTCATCAACGCGAGGGCCCCACTAGCCTTTCGGCTCCCCTCGGGATAATTAACCGCTGACGCACTCGCGCGAGGAACCCGCGCGGCCTAACCAAGAGAAAGGCCGGTCGCCTTTCGGAGACCGGCCTTCGCTCTAATTTAGATGCCAGAATCGCAAGATCCGTTACTTCGTCTCGGCCGGCTTGTCCATCAGGGCCTGGAGCATGTGGGTCGAGAGGTTGGCATAGGCCTGGTTGGCGTCGGCCGGCCACTGGTCCTTCATCGCCACCGCGGCGTTCAGGTGTGCGATGATGTTCTGCTTCAGCTTGGGACCATCGACGCTGTCGGGCACGTCGATCTTCCAAGCGTCAGGCATCTCGTGGATCATCGGCACCTGCAGGTTGCCCATCTTGTTGTTGACCGTCACGGTCGCGATGTTGCGGCCGGGGTCGTTACGGTTGGTGTCGGCGGCCTTGTTGCCCGGGGCGTCGACGCCCGTGTTGTTGTCGACGTTCACCGTCGCCCGATCGTTGTTGGCGTTGGCATCGACGTCGATCGCGCCACCGGCGGTCTGGGCGTTCTCGCCGATCTCGCTCTGCAGCACGCGGAACTGCTGGTCGTTGAAGACCATCTTCTGGTCCTCGATATCGAAGTCGGTGTTGTACTTCTCTTTCCACGTGGCCAGGAACGCTTCAGAGGCCTGCTGCAGGTCGGCGTGATCCTGCTCGGCGTAACCGTCGCGACCGATGCGGTTGCGGTCGGCGTCGACGAGGCGCTCGACCAGGTCGTCGAAGGTTCCCTGCTTCACGAACGCCTCGGTGGCATCGGCGATCACGCCCTTGATGTCCTCGGCGTCCGGGGCCATCGCGGTGTTGCCGGTGCCGAGGTTGGCGTTGGTGTTGGCGTTCGGATTGGGCGTGGTGTTGACGGTTGTTTCCGTGTTCAACGCCGGGTCCGGATTGTTCACGCCGTTGTTCATGCCTTCACCAGCACGGTCGGCGGTGTTTTGAATTCGATCGCCGGTACGTTCGGCGGCGTTCTCGATGTTGTTGCCCGCGCGTTCGGCGGCGTTCTCCATGTTGTTGCCGGCCCGTTCGGCGGCATTCTCGGCAGAGTTGCCGGCCTCGTTGGCGGTCGTGCGCGCATTGTCAGAGGTGCGCTGGGCCGCGGTGTCGTTGGCGTCGGCGGCGAACGTTGGCGCGAAGGCCATGCTGCTGACGGCCAAGGCGACGGCGGTGGTGATCATCGGGTTCTTCATAGCGTGCTCCTTTGGATAGTGTTTCTTCAGGCGTTCGAAAGGTCAGGCCGCGCTTTCAACGCGGCCTGACCGGAAGAATTGAACCTTACTGGTTCATGTTGCCGCTGTTGGCCGAGCCCTGGCTCAGGGCCATCGCAACGTGATGGGCGAGGATGCGCTGGGCCTGAGCTTCCTGCTCGGGCCACTGGTCCTTCATGTTGGCGACCTGAGACAGCTGCGTGTTCAGGTTGTTGTGAAGGGTCTTGGCGTCGATGGAATCGGCGATGTCGACCTTCCACTCGCCACCCTCCTTCACGAGGTTCAGCGTGGTGGCGGGCATGCCGTTGCTGGCGGGCACGGTGTAGGTCGCGGTGTTACCGCTCATGTTGCCACCACCGGCCGGCTGCATCTGGCCACTGGCGGTCTGGGCGTTGGCGTCGCCGGTGGCGACCTCTTCCAAGCGCGGCGAGTCGGAGTTGCGCTGCACACCGTCGGCGGCAGGGCTGGACTCGGGCACGCCCTCGGCGCCTGAGCCGGGGGCGACGGCCACCCGATCGGCCGGGTCACCGGCACCGGGAGGGGTCGCCGAGACGCGCGGCGCGGCGCGGTTCTCGGAGCCGATCGTCACGTTCTGCGCTTCGATCGGGTTCTGGTCGCTCGCCTGGCCACCGCTGGTAGCGCCGCCCGCGGGCTGGCTCATGTTGCCCGAGGCGGTCATGTTCCCGGTCTGACCACCAGCTTGGGCGTTCAACTGCCCGCCACCTTGCTGGTTCAGCGCCGCGGCGATGCTGTCGACCGACAGTTCACTGCCGTACTTCTCCTGCCATGCCGTGCGCAGCTGGCTGGCGGTCTGGTCGAGCTGCGACGAGTCCGCGTTGGCGCCGGTAATGCGCTCTTGGTCGGCCGACGACAGCACCTTCGTGATCCCCATATCCGGGCTGACCGACGCGTGGGTCGCCTTGGCCAGCAATTGCTGCGGAGCCGAAGCCTGACCCTGCATGGCCTGCTTCTGTTGATCGTTCATCTGCTTCTGCTGGTCCTGCATCTGCTGCTGGCCCTGGCCCTGGCCCATTTGATTCTGATTCTGATTCTGATTCTGGCCGGACTGCTGCAGCGCGCCCGCTGGCACTTCTTTGGCGCGCGTGCCTTCCTTGTTGGTTGCGTTCTTATCAACCTCGATGTTTACCTCGGCGTTCTCCTGCGCATGCAGGTAGCTTGGTTGACCGAACGAGATCCAACCCGTGCCGGCGGCGATAATGGCGGTGGACGCGAGGGCGGTGAACTTGCGCATGGCAATGCTCCTTCCAAGACAGTTGTTCATTGACTCAGGCGACGGCAGTACCGCCACCAACGTGAGAGACCGATAACGCAAAGGTCGGACCGCGCGGGCACTGGTCGCTCAGCTAACGGCTGAGAAATGGACCAATACCTTGCAAAAAGCGGGCTGAGCGATCGAAACAGGTGTGATCAGGCTCACCGTAGCGGGACGGATTGCACCTATTTGGCGCGGCGGGGCATGGGAAAAGGATTACGGGACGTCAATCTGTCGGGCAAAACGCTTCCGTTGCGGTTGCAGGGGCACTCTTTACAATGCCGCCCCGCACAAGGTCCCAAGTGAAGCCCATCAAAGACGACGCCACCCCCGCACACCCCGCTCCAGATATTCGAGACCAGCACCGGGGCGCCGGCCTTCGCCGAAGCATGGCTTTGGTGACGGTCGCGTGGCTGTTCGGGTCGGTATGGGTCACGACCACCTCCGGCGCGCCGCTGACGATGTTTGCCCAGGCGCTGCACCTGTCCCGGTTCGAGTTCGGCGTGCTGTCGGCGCTGCCGTTCCTAGCGTCACTGCTATCGCTGCCAGCCAGCGTGCTCATCGAGCGTACCGGCGCGCGCAAACTCATCTTCCAGGTCGGCCTGTATGGCCAGCGGTTGCTATGGTTCCCGATCGCGCTCGTGCCGATCTGGCTGTTGAGCCAGTACGGCGGCAAGGCTCAGGGGTTGGCGATCGGGCTGTTTCTGGTGCTGGTGCTGCTGATGCACTGCGGGCAGGCGGTGGGCGGGCCCGCGTGGATGAGCTGGATGGCCGACATCGTGCCCGACCGGGTGCGCGGGCGCTACTTCTCGAGACGCCGGCAGTTGGGCATCTTCTCTGCGTTGCCCGCGGCGCTGCTGGTGGGGTGGGTGCTGGACCGCTACGCCAGTGGCGGGAACGCCAACGACGCGACGGTGATGTCGGTCTGCGCCAAGATCTTCATCGTCGCAGCGATTTTCGGCTTGTTGGACATCGTGCTGTTCCACTGGGTGCCGGCGGTGCCCAAGGCGCCCAAGCGAGGGGCACACCTGTTCCAGGCGCTGTCGCGGCCGCTGCGCGACCGGAACTTTCTGTGGTTTGCGGGTTTCGTGGCGACGCTGACGTTCGCGGTCAGCTTCATGGGCACGTTCGTCACGCTCTATGTGATCGAGGAGGCCAAGGTTAGCGGCAAGGGCACGCAGCTCATGCTGCTGGTCGCGCCACTGGCGGCGCAGTTGCTCGTGCTGCCACTTTGGGGGAGGGCGGTCGACCGCATGGGCAAGAAGCCGGTGCTGAAGCTGTCGACGCTGGGCTTCGCGCCGGTGGCTGTCGGCTGGTGCTTTATGCACAGCGGCAACGTCTGGCTCGGCTACGTGCTGAGCGCGTTGGGGGCGGCGTTCTGGACGGGCGTGGAGATCGCCAACTTCAACTTCGTCATGCAGATGGCCGGCGGTGGCGACGACGACACCGCCAACAACCGCGGCACGAGCTACGTCGCCGTGAACGCCGTCATCGTCAACATCGCCGGCTGTATGGGCGGGCTGGCCAGCGGGGCGATCGCCGAGCTGATGAAGGACACGACGTTTCAACCGTTCGCGTTCATCCGGGCGCTGAACTACTACGACGTGCTGTTCCTGCTGAGCTTCGCGCTGCGCGTCATGGCGGTCGTGGTCTTCCTCCCGCACCTGCACGAGCCCACCGCCAAACGCGGCCGCGAGGCGCTGCGGTTCATGACGATCAACGTTTACAGCAATCTGTACAATCTGGTATTGCAGCCGGTGCGGTTGGTGCGGTCGGGCGGGAAGGGAAAGCGGAAAGATGATTGAACGTCGATTCCGCACGTAGCATGGGCGTCTCGCCCATGCCTGTGGATTGGAACAAGAAGCACGGTTAGTAGGGAGCCGCGCCGGCCGGGTCGTCCGAAGCAAATCGAGTTTGACTGCATCAACGGGCATGGGCGAGACGCCCATGCTACGTGAAAGGCGCGGCGCGACCTTGGCGGTCAGAGGTCCTCGCCGTGCCTAACGCGTTCCGCCACGACGCGAAGCGAAAGCGATTGTACGCGGCGCACGGCTTCTTCGCGGGTCTGCCCGTACGCCAGCACACCGGGAAGTTCCGCGACCTCGGCGATCCACCGGCCGTCCACCTCGCGCTCGAGGTCGATCTTGAACATAGAGAGACTATAACCGCGGGATTCGCCCGAGTGGTACGAAGGGACGGGATGGGCGACTAGACTGTCAACGGGCTTCGAGCGCGAGTCGATAGCTGGCCACCGATTCCGTTTCGCACTGCATCGGATGGATGGTGAGCAATCTTCGCCAGTCGCCGACCTCTTGGTCATCCACGAGCACCTGCGGCTTTGGCAGGAACGCTACGAAGTAGTGGTCGATCATCAACTCCTGTGCGATCGTCCTGGCGTACTCGCCACCACCCGAACTCCAGCAATACAGCACCGCACCGTCGGCATGCAATGACCGAACGTGATCGATCGTCGCGCTGATCGGAATTCGCTTTGTTCCAACGGAGCGAATTAGAGTGTCGTCGACATCTACAAAAACAACGAGCGGGGGGTGTGGTCGATCGTTCGTCATAATGCAAACTTCAGATGCCATCGGTCTAGAACCGCCTATCTTTCCGGCCCGTTAGCACCTTATCGATCGCCTGTTCCAACTCGTCGCAAACGCGGTTCACGTCGCGGGTGCTCAATGCGCCGTAGAACGGCAGCGCTAGCGTCCGGGCGGCGACGTACTCGCAGACGGGGAAGTCGCCGTCCTTGTGACCGGTGGCTTCGGCCATGTAGGGCTGAAGGTGAATGGGGGGGAAGTAGTTGTTGCAGCCAATGCCCTCGGCCCGCAGTTCCTGCATCACGGCGTCGCGATCGCCGGGCTCGAAGAGGTCGTTGAGGCGTACGACGAAGACGAACCAGCTCATGTGCGTTTCGTCATCCAGGGTCGGCAGGATCAGGTACTTGTTGGTCATTAGCCGTTCCATGTAGACATGGGCGACTTGACGGCGTTTTTCGAGAATTTCATCCAACCGGCTCACCTGCGCCACGCCCAAGGCGGCGTTGATCTCGCTTAACCGGTAGTTGTAGCCGAGCCGCTGGTGCGCCAGCCACGCCATGCCCTCGCGGCCCTGGTTGCGCAGCGCCCGGCAAGTGGCGGCGAAGGTGTCGTCGTCGGTGACGATCATCCCGCCTTCACCCGTGGTGATCTGCTTGTTGGGGTAGAACGCGTAGACGCCCGCCCGGCCGAACGAGCCGATCGGCCGTTCACCGCTGTGCCCACCGAAGCCTTCGCAGCAGTCCTCGATCAGCGTCAGCTCATGCCGGCGGGCAATCTGTTCAACCTCGAGCATTCCACCGGGGTGACCGAAGCATTCGACGGCGACGATCGCCTTGGTCTTGGGCGTAATGGCGGCCTCAAGCTTGTCGACGTCGACGTTCATCGTCAGCGGGTCAATGTCAACGAAGACCGGCTTGGCCCCGACGAACAGGATGCAGTTGGCCGACGCCACGAACGAGAAGGGCGTGGTCAGCACTTCATCACCAGGCCCGATGTTGGCTGCCAGCATGGCAAGGTGCAGTCCACTGGTGCCACTGTTGACGCCGATGCCATGCTGCCGGCCAGCGACCTTGGCGCAGGCGCGCTCGAACTCGACCAGCTTCGGGCCAATGGACAGCGTCGTGCCGTGCAGCACGTCCACGACGGCGTCGATCTCGATTTGCGTGATGTCGGGCTGGGAGAGGGGGATGGGGGAGGGCATGGGCAATTCCAGAAAGTTCGTGCGTCTAATCCTGCTCCTCTCCCGGCGCATGGGGAGAGGGTCACTCGTGTCATCCCGATGGGAGCCTAAGGCGACCTGAGGGATCTCGATGGACGGACGGTGCTCGGCCATTGGGAGATCCCTCAGGTCGGCAAGCCTCCATCGGGATGACAACCGCGGGCATCTTCATCACTACCGAATCGCCCGTTCGTCGGTGTCGGTGGCTTTGGGATTTGGCGGCCGGCCATTATACTTTCCGGTCCTCCTCGTCCGATAACCCTCATGTTATCGACTGAAAGGTCATTGCCTCATGAGTCACGAGTCTCGTCGCAAAAAAGACAAGTCCCTGCGCAATTTCGGGCGTGCGTGCCGGTTTCTGTGGCCGTACCGCAGGACGGTGATCATTTCGATCATCTGCGCGCTCTTCGTCGGCGTGGCGTTCACCGGTGGCATCACGGCGATGCTGCCGATCATGCGCGTGCTGCTGAACAACCAGACTGTGGCGGAATGGGCGAACGGGCAGATCGCCGAGAAGCGGCTGGGCGTCCAACTGTCCGACGACACCGCCGACGTGCGGGTGCTGCGCGTTGAGGACGGCAGCCCCGCCGACCGAGCAGGGCTGAAGCCGACGGACATCGTGTCGGCCGAGACCGATACCGGCCAAGAGCGCCGCAACAAACTGAAGTACTTAGCGGACCCATCCGTTCAGCAGGCGACCGTCGCCGACAAACTGGTCAACCTGGAACCCGCGCCGGCCTACCTGAACCTGAGCGGCAACATCGCGGCCAAGTTCCCCGAACGGCCGCTGTACGCGATCGCGGTGGCGTTCGGCATCATCGCGGTCATCACCACGATCGGGAACGTCATCCGCTTCTTCCAAGAATACCTCGCCGACCGGGCCGCCATTCTTGCGGTGCGCGACATCCGGCGGCACCTGTACGACCACGTGCTGCACGTGCCGATGTCGTTCTTCGGACAAAAGGGGACCAGCGACGTCACCAGCCGACTGGTCACCGATGCGCAGGGCCTGCAGGAAGGTTTCCGCCTCGTGTTGGGCCAAAGCATTCAGGAACCGATCAAGGTCGCGTTCGCGCTGGGACTGGCACTGTTTCTCAGTTGGAAGCTGACGCTCTTCATCGTGCTGTTCGGGCCGATCATGTTCCTGATCATCAAGAAGTTCGGCAAGAAGATGCGCCGCGCCAGCCGCGAGGCCATGGCCAAGTCGTCGAGCATGCTGGGACAGATCGAAGGGACGCTGATCGGCATAAGAGTCGTGAAGGGCGCCAACGCCGAGCGGTTCGAGCGCCGGCGCTACGCGGGCATTATGGGTCAGCTGAGCGTCGAGCAGCTCCGCATGAGCCGCTACGACGCGCTGAGCTCGCCGATCATCGAGACGCTGTCGCTGTTCGTCATCGGCGGGGTGGTGCTGTTCGCATCGTACCTCGTGCTGGAGGCGCACACGCTCGAGAAGACGACCTTCTTCCTCGTGATGGTCTGCCTAGGTGGCATTGGTGAGAGCCTGAGGCGGACGAGCAAGGTGAATAACCTTTTGCAGCGATCGAACGCCGCCGCGACGCGCATTTTTGAGACGATTGACTTGCCGTCGGAGAAGTCGCGCACGGAGGAGGAAAAGGCCCTGCCGCGCGTGCGGCTCAAGCCGATCACGCAGGAAGTGCGGTTCGAGAACATCAGCTTCACCTACCCCGGCGCCACGACGCCGGCGTTGGTCGACGTCAGCCTGGCGGTGCCCAAGGGCAAGAGCGTTGCGGTCGTGGGGCGCAACGGCAGTGGCAAGACGACCCTGCTGGCGCTGCTGCCGCGTTTTTACGACCCCACGCTGGGGCGGGTTTCGATCGATGGCGTCGACGTGCGCAACGTCACCCGCAACAGCCTCCGTGACCAGATCAGCCTGGTGACGCAGGACAGCGTGATTTTCCCCGGCACCGTCGCCGAGAACGTCGCCTACGGCCACCCACTGGCGCACCTGCTGCGGTCAACGACGCCCCGGGCGCTCGCCACGACGCGCCAATTGCGTGCTGATGTCGAAAACGCCGCCAAGCGGGCGTTTGCCCACGAGTTCATCCTGGAAAAGAACGGCGGGTACGACCACTTCCTCGACGGGTTGGGGGGTGGGCTCTCCGGCGGTCAGAAGCAGCGCCTGAACATCGCCCGCGCCATCCTACGGCAGTCGCCGATCCTGATTCTCGACGAGGCCACCAGTCAGGTGGATGCTGAGAGCGAACACTTGATCCAGCAGGCGATCGAAAGCCTGATGCACGAGCGTACCACGTTCGTCATTGCCCACCGCTTCAGCACCATCATGTCGGCCGACACGATTGTGGTGATGGACAAGGGTCGCATCGTCGGCCAGGGCAAGCATGACGAACTGCTGGAGACGTGCAAAACCTACGCGCAGCTGTACGAACGCCAACTGTTCGGTGGCACCGGCGCGTAAGCCTTTCATCGCAAACTAGCGCAACGCTCAACTCGTCATCCTGAGGTACCTCGAAGGATCTATTTCTCCGACGTCGGGGGAGGAAAGAGATCTTTCGGAGTACCTCAGGATGACGGAGAAGTACCTAGGTTGCCGTGGACGAATGCCGCGCCGGTGGGTCGCTTGCGGGGAACGATTCCATCGACATCTCGTCGACCTCATCTTCGGGTGACTGGTTCGACTGACTGTGGTCGTCGTGCTGGAACGATGGCGACGCGTTGACGTCGCGCTCCTTGGCGGCCCGTTCCCAGCTACCGCACGCCACGCGATCAATGAGGCTACGGCCCGTGAACCCGCGGTAGACGAGACACGCGCCCAGCGCGATCGCGCCCAGCCCGAAAAAGCCCCGCTGCTTCACGCCCCACAGTGCCGTGTACAAACCACCCGCAGCAAAAAGCGTAGTGGTGGCGGGATCGACCTCTTCCTGCCGCATGGTGACGTACTGATCGCCGACCTTCTTCACGATGTATCGCGGGGTGGAACTCGCCATGATGTTGCTCCTTATTTCCGAACTGACTTCGTTTGGAATCATAGTTTGAGCAAAACGTGGACCAACCCACCGGACTCATTGCAAAGCGGGTTCATCCACATCGGTAAGCCGAATTGTCACGTTTTCGCAGCGAGTGCGTCGCGAAACACAGGCACAAAGAACCCACCAACGAAATGTGGACTGCCTCAATGTTTTTCGTCTTGTCAAGAAATAAAATTGGAATTTGCAACTTTAATTTTGGTGGGGTAGAGTGTGCTTGTGGTGTGTAACGCCTAATGCGTTTGCACCTGAGCCCGCTCGGGGAGGGGGCCGTCCGCTTTACCCATGTCACAAATTACGGGGTTCCGTGATGCTACGGGTGGGTGGTGCGTGGGTCGTCGACTCAAGGGAGCAACCATGCGTATTGGTAAAGTGATGTCGGGTGGAGATCTCGTCGCGAAGAAGCTTAACTCGGCGATATCGGCCGCGCTCAGGGGCGGGCGGCCGATGGAACGCCTGGAGCCTCGCCGGTCGTACTCAAGCGCACCCATCGAGCGCCTCGAGGAGCGACGGCTGTTCGCCACGATCGGGCTCGACCCCACCTTCGGGGGTGGCGATGGCGTGGCGGCGACGGACGCCGAGCCCAAGGGGGCGGGATCGGTCACGTTGGCGGACGGGTCGATCGTCATCGGCGGCGTGCAGTACGCGTCGGAGGACGCGTTCCAGATCGTGTTGACCAAGCTGCGGCCCGACGGGAGCCTCGATACCACCTTCGGTGGCGGAGACGGCGTGGGGGAGATCACCGTACCGTACGACATGGACGGCGTCGGCGTCCGCGCGTTCGACACTATCGCACCCGCGCCAGGCGGCAAGTTCGTCCTCGGCACGCGCCTGGGTGACCTTCAGGGCGGGCCCGTGTTCGACCTGTTTTTGGCCCGGTTCAACGGCGACGGGTCGATCGATAGTTCGTTCAGCGGGGACGGGCTCGTGACCGGGTTTGCCGGGAACGATATCCACGACGTGCTGGTCCAGCCCGACGGCAAGACCCTCGTTCTCGGCGAAGCCATCTACACCGAGATGTCGGTCACCCGGCTGAACGTCGATGGGTCGCTCGACCTGGGCTTTGGTGGGAACGGGACGGGCACGATCTCGCGAAGCGTCGACCTCTTCACCGACGGGACTACGCTCGGCCTGACGCCGGACGGTCGTATTTACGTGGGCGGCGACGTCAGCGGCGATAACAGGGTTAACTATGCCCTCTTCCGATACACGTCGGCCGGACTGATCGATACCTCCTTCGGCGGTGGCGATGGGTACGTCTTGGGCGAGAACGGCGGCGCCAGGGACATGGTCGTCGAACCGAGCGGGAACGTGGTCATAATTGGCAGTTACGGCGCATACTACTCGGACATCGGGCTTCAGCGATTCACCGCCAATGGGACCGCGTCGACCTTCCAATTCTACTCGTCTTACAACAACGAGCCCCATGCCGGCCCCCCGTACGACAGCTACCCCAACTCGATCACGCAGTATGGTGGTAAGTTCTACGTCGCGTTGGGCCAGGACACGCCCGCGTCCGGCGCCGACGAGAGCGCGCTGCTCCGCTTCAACGCGGATCTCACCCCCGACACAAGCTTCAACAGTCCCCCGGCCCCGGGTCAGCCCACCAACGGGTTCATCTACGATCGCAACGTCTTCTCGCAGGAGCGCCCCCGCATCGTCGACGTCGGCCCCACCGGCCGCGTGACGGTGACGGACGCCGTTCGCGGCGTGTACGCCTTCAGCTACGGCGGGGACGACACGATCGCCCAAGCACTTCCGCTGGCCATCGGCACGACCAACTTCGGCGAGGTGTTCGACAACACCGACGTCGCGATGCGCAAGGTGACGGTCACGGCTGGCAAGCGCATCGGGTTCGACGTCGACCTGCCCGACGGCAGCTCGCTGAACTCGTACCTGCGCCTGTTCGACGCCCAGGGGCGCGAGCTGGCCAAGAACGATGACGCGCCGGCGCTCGGCGAACCAATCGGCGCTGACGCCTACCTCGACTACACGTTCGCGACGGCCGGCACCTACTACGTGGGCGTCTCGGGGGCGGGCAACGACGCGTACAGCGCGGTCACCGGCGCGGGCGCTGTCCAAGCGAGTTTCGGGCGATTTGAGCTCACCGCAACCCCGCTCGCGCCCGAGGCCAACGGGCGCATCGCGGGCGCCGTCCCGCTGCCCATCAACACCACACGTTACGCGACCGTCTCCGACCCTACGGACGTCGACGTCTACGCGGTCACCGTCGTCGCTGGCCAGCGCGTGATGTTCGACGTCGACAGCAACGGCAGCAGCTTGAACGGCTACCTGCGCCTGTTCGACGCCGGCGGTGCTCAGCTGGCATCTAACGACAATCGCGCCGCGCCGGGCGAACAGGTGGCGCTGATGCCGTACATCGATCACACTTTCACGACGGCCGGCACGTACTACGTGGCGGTCTCCGGTAGTGGCAATAGCAGCTACAACCCAACCACCGGGACCGGCCGCACGCCGGGCAGCGTGGGCGCCTACTCGCTCGAGGTCACGGTCCCCGTCCGTGCCACGACCCCGCTGGGCCTGAACGACAGCGTCTTCCGCTCGATCGATGCCGGCACCGAGATCGACTACTACGCGATCACCGTATCGGCCGGCCAGCGCGTCGGCTTCGACATGGATTCTGGTTTCAGTCCGCTGAACGGTTACCTGCGCGTCTTCTCGAGCGACTGGCGCGAGCTGGCCCACAACGACAACGGCGCCGCCCCGGGCGAAGGCCCCACCCTGATGCCGTACCTCGAGTACGCGTTCGCCACGGCCGGCACGTATTACGTCAGCGTCAGCGGCTACCCGAACACCGGTTACGACCCACTGACGGGCCTCGGCACCGTTTCCGGAAGCACCGGCACGTACCGGCTGTCCACCATGACGCCTCCACTTCCGCCGGTGGAATCCAATGACCGGATTTCGACGGCCGACCGCGCATCGCTGAACGCGACGAAGACCAACCAGGACATCGCCGACGGCACCGACGTCGACCTCTACCGCGTCACCGTACAGCAGGGCCAGCGCGTTGGCTTCGACGTCGACACCAACGGCAGCCCGCTCGACAGCTACATGCGCCTGTTCGACAGCAGCGGGCGGCAGCTGGCCGCCAACGACGACGGCATCGCGCCCGGCGAGCAGATCCACCGCAGCCCGTATATCGCCTACACGTTCCCCGCCGCCGGCACGTACTACGTCGCCGTCAGCGGCAAGGACAACCGGGCCTACAACCCGATCACCGGCGGCGGCGACACGAACGGCAGCAGCACCGGCGCCTACACGCTGGACGTGCGCGTCCTGCCGGGCCCGACGCCGACCGACACGAACGACCGGCTGTCGACCGCGACGGGCGCGCCGCTGAACACGACGAAGACCAATCAGGACATCGCCGACGGCACCGATGTCGACCTGTTCCGCATCACCGTCGCCGCCGGCCAGCGCATCGGCTTCGACGTCGACAACAACGGCAGCGGCCTCGACAGCTACATGCGCCTGTTCGACGCCAGCGGCCGGCAGCTGGCCGCCAACGAGAACGGCGTCGCGCCCGGCGAGCAGATCCACCTCAGCCCGTACATCGCCTACACGTTCGCGACGGCCGGCACGTACTACGTCGCCGTCAGCAGCACCGGCAACACCGGCTACGACCCGCTGAGCGGCTTGGGCGACGTGCTCGGCCGCAGCACCGGCGCCTACACGCTCGACATCCGCGTGCTGTAAAGGTACTCGTGAAGGTGCGGATGAATCACACCGGTGCCTGCCGAGAGGCGGGCGCCGGTGATCCGGCCGACAGGCGTGCAAGGGTGAGGGTGTCACCTGTAGGCCTGTCGTGGAAAGCCAAAAAAAGGGAAGATTTCATGCATTTCATCAAGCGAAAGTCACAGGCGTTGTCCAAGACCAATCGCCGGCCGTCCGCATCGACAAGGGCCGTCGCGACGGCTTGTCACCGTGCGGCCATCGAGCAGCTGGAGGACCGCCGGCTGTTCAACGCCGCGATCGCCGCGGTGCCGGGCGAGCGGTCGGCCGACAACACGATCGCCGGTGCCAACGCGCTGCCGTTGAACACCGTGGTGGAAGGACGGACGTTCGACAGCACGGACATCGCGATCTTCAAGTTGGTCGCCACGCCGGGACAGACGATCAAGATTGATCTCGATAACGGTTCGACGAGCGGGCTCAACTCGTACATGCGCCTGTTCGACGCCAGCGGCCGCCAGTTGGCCGCCAACGACGACGAGCTGGCGACGCCGCCGTTTGGTCAGACGGCCAACGATTCGTTCATCACCTACAAGTTCCCCGCCGCCGGCACGTACTACGTCGGCATCAGCGGCAACCGGAACACGACCTACAACCCGGTCGACGGCACCGGCACCACCGGCTCGAGCTGGGGCGCGTTCTTCCTGACCGCCATCCCGCTGCCGCCGGTCGACACGAACGACACGCTCGCCAGCGCGACCGGCGCGCCGCTGAACACGACGAAGATCAACCAGGACATCGCGATCGACGGCACCGACGTCGATCTGTTCCGCGTCACCGTCGCCGCCGGCCAGACGGTCGGCTTCGACCTCGACACCAACGGTAGCCCGCTCGACGCGTACATGCGCCTGTTCGACAGCGGTGGCAACCAGCTCGACGCCAACGATGACGGCGTCGCGCCCGGCGAGCAGATGCACCGCAGCCCCTACCTCGCCCACACGTTCGCGCGGGCCGGCACGTACTACGTCGGCATCAGCGGCAAGGGCAACCAGGGCTACGATCCGCTCACCGGCGACGGCGACGCGGTCGGCAGCAGCGGCGCCTACACGCTCGACGTGCGCACGCTGGCAACGCCGGCCGTGCCGACCGATACCAACGACCGCATCGCCACCGCGATCGGCGCGCCGCTGAACACGATCAAGTTCAACCAGAGCATCGTCGAGCCGCGCGACGTCGACATGTTCCGCTTCACCGTCACGGCCGGCCAGCGCATCGGCTTCGACGTCGACACGAACGGCAGCCCGCTGGACGGCTACCTGCGCCTCTTCGACTCTAGCGGCAACCAGCTGGCCGCCAACGACGACGGCGCCGCCGAGTTCGAGCGGCCGCACCGCAGCCCGTACCTCGCCCACACGTTCGCGCGGGCCGGCACGTACTACGTCGGCATCAGCGGCAAGGGCAACCAGAACTACAACCCGCTGACCGGCGCCGGCGACGCCGCCGGCAGCACCGGCGCGTACACGCTGGAGCTCAACGACCTGGCCTTCGGCGGCCAGAGCAGCTACGGCGGTGCCGACGCGACCGTCACCACTGTCGACGTCGCGTTCGACGCCGCCGGCAACCGCTACGTGCTGTCGGACTTCCGCGGCACCGTCGACTTCGACCCGGGCCTGGGCATCACGACGCTCTCGACGACCACCGAGCCGCTGCGCGCGCTGGCGAAGTATGCGCCGGACAACAAGCTGATCTACGTCCGCACGGTGGACAAGTCGGACAACGGCCGCCCGATGGACGACCTGGCGGTCACGCCCAACGGGCACGCGTACGTCGGCTGGAACGACATCGACAATTTCGGGACCACCTTTGAGATCAACCGGTTCGGAGTCAGCCACATCAAGCCCGACGGATCCGACGGCATCGGCTTATCGCGACGCGGCATCAGCGATGGGTACCCACTCGCCGTCAACGCGCTGGCGGTCGCGCCGGACGGCACGCTGTTCATCGGTGGGTACTTCAATTCCCCCGATGGCAACTACGGCTTAATCGAGTCGCTCAACGAGGACGGTACCGAAGGCCGGCTGAACCGCAGCTACTACGGTTCCAACGGGATCGAAGCCCTCGTCGTCGCCCCGTCCGGTGACATCTATGTCGGTACGGACGGATCGTTGACCAATTATGAGGACCCGGCCCTAGCGGTGTCGAAGATCGACGGCACGACCGGCGATGTCGTTTGGGAACAACCGGTCGGCCGCGAGGGGAACTCGAGCAACAGGATCGGGTCCATCTCCGGCCTCGCGTACGATACCGCCAACAATCGCTTGTTCGTTAGCGGGAACCACACGACAGACGCAGGCAATGTCGACTTCGACCCCACCGCCGGCGTCCAACACCTGCCCGCCGGTGACTTCGTCTGGGCGCTGACCGAGTCCGCCGACGGCCGGTCCGTCGTCGCCGGCCAAGCCGTGTCCACGGTTGGCAACGAGATGCAGATCGACAGCGCCGGCAACGTCTACGTCGCGGATACGTTCAGCGGCACGGTCGACGCCAATCCGGGCAGCGGCGTGCGCAACGTCACCAGCGCCGGGGGCACCGACGCCATCGTCACCAAGCTCACCGGCGGCCTCCAGTTCAACGACGCGTTCCGCATCGGTGGCAGCGGCGACGACACCGTGCAGGGCATCACGATGTTCGACGACGACCTGTACGTCGCCGGCAGCTACCAGGGCACCGTCGACTTCCTGCCCGGCAACGGCACCGTCAACCGCACCGCCAACGGTGATCAGGACGGCTACGTCGTACGCGTGTTCGCTTAAATGTCCTTGTCACTCGTGCGACCGACAACACGTGCTAATCGCGCGATCTGTGACAACATGCAACCAGAAGAGCACCGATCCCGGCGGTTAACGCGGCCGGGTCGGACTGTGCGGGTGAGCTGGAGGCCGCGAGGCCGAGTTGGCGCGACCGGCCAGCCCAACCGCGAGCCGGGACGAAGGGTATATGGGAAGCACAGCTTTCCAAGGGAGTCACGATGCGAGTTGAATCAGATGTTCGTGCGACACAACGCCTTCGCCGTACGTTGGGACGAGCCGCATCAGTAGCGGTGGAATCGCTGGAAAGGCGACAGCTCTTTGCGGCGGGCACGTTGGATCCGACGCTCGGCGGTGGCGATGGCTCGGTGACCGTGCCGCTGCCCGACAGCCGCACCGCGGACGTCTTCACGCTCGATGACGGGCGATCGATCGTCGTGGGTGACTATAGGGCCCCCTCGGGCGAGCGTGACATGTTCGTCGCCCGCCTGACCTATACCGGCGCGCTCGACCCGACGTTCGGCGGTGGTAAGGGGTACACGCAGATCGACTTCCGCGACGACGACACGGCGTCGGTCGTGAAGCCCGGCTTCCGCGGGCAGATCTTCGTCGGTGGGTACACGGCCTCCGGTCCCGAGACCGGCGTCGGCGTCGACTTCGCCGTCGCGCGCCTGACCGGCGACGGCGCGCTCGACACCACCTTCAGCAACGACGGGCGCGTGGTGCTCAACAACGCGAAGGAGGGGGGCGTCCGAAACGACTTCCTCCGCGACCTCCACGTGCTGGGCAACAGCGCGCTCGTCGTCGGCACGTCCGAATCGACCGACGGCAGCAACACGTCCAGCGTGATGCTTGCCCGGTTCAAGGGGTCGGGCGCGCTCGACAATCAGTTCGGCGGCGGCACGGGGTACGTCGCGTACCGCGGGGCGACCCAGCGCGCCGAGGGCAACGCGATCGCGTACAACGGCGCGATCTTCGTCGGTGGGTCCGTCCTCGTCGACACGCCGGAGTACGCGCCGTCCACCGACCTGGCGGTCTTCCGCTTCTATCCGGACGGGCGGATCAATCCGAAGTTCCTCCGCGAGGGCGTGGCCACGCACAACGTCGGGCAATCGACGAACACCGAGTCGGGCGAAACCGTCGTCACCGGGCTGTCGAACGACGCGATTTACGACCTGAGCGTGCCGCCGGGTTCGGACATCATCGCCGTCGGGCGCAGCAGCTACGTCGAGGGGTCGTTCGACCCGGTCGTCGACCAGGTGCTCGTGCGCTTCAGCCAGTACGCGACGGTGAAGAACATCGCGACCGACGGCATCTACGATACCGGGTCCGCCCCGCAGTTAACGTTCGCCAACGAACTGCAGATCGTGGACGACAAGATCATAACGGCCGGCTCGGGCAACTACGGCAGCGTGTACGCGGCGCGCTACAACTTCTCCGACTTCTCAGCCGACGCCACGTTCAACCCCGGCGCCGGCGGGGCCGATCACGTCGCCAGCTACGCGACCGACGTCTACCCCGGCAACGAGCGCGTGGGCCTGACGATCGCGCGCAACGGGGCGATCGTGCTGGCCGGCGAGACCGCAACCACAGATGACGCTCGCGGCCTCGTCGTGCGATTCAATGGAACCTTCGTCGATCTGGACGACCAGATCGAAGAGGTCCGTTATCGTGACTCCCGAATCCTGCACCCGGAGAGCTTCCTCGGGGTGACGTCCGATCGGCTGTTCAACAGCACCGACGTCAACATCTATGAGATCCCTCTGTACACCTTCCGCGGTGACGCGATCCGAATCGACCTGGACCGGACCGGCGACAGCGGGTTGGACTCGTACATGCGGCTGTTCGAGTTCGGAAGTGAGGGGCGCGCGTTCGAGCTTGCCTCAAACGATAACGGGTCGGCCGTCGGCGAGGGGGCGACGAACGACTCGTACTTGGAGTTCATGCCAACGCTTGACTATGTGTACTTGGCCGTTTCTGGCAAGTTCAATCGGACGTACAACGCTGTCACCGGCGATGGCGACGTCGGCTCCAGCTGGGGCGGGTACACGCTGCGACTGAACCCCGTCGACTATAACAAGTCGCGCGATACCTCGCAGGCGCTGTTGGGCAATCTGACCGCCTTCGGGCGCGTCGAGGACCTGGACGACGAGGACTTCTACAAGCTCGAGGTGCAGGCCGGGCAGACCTACGAGTTCGACGTCGACAACAACGGCAGCAAGCTCGACGGGCACATGAGGTTGTTTGCCGCCACGGGCGACGTGGCCCTGGCATCCAACGACAACGGCACCGCCCCTGGTGAACAGCCGTTCATCGCGCCGTTCATCCGGCACACCTTCGCCACGAGCGGCACGTACTACGTGGCCATCAGCGGCAAGGGCAACACGGGTTATGACCCGGACACCGGTCTTGGTGGGCCGCTCGGGTCGAGCGTTGGGGACTACAACCTGAACGTCCGGCTGGTGGGCGAGGACAACCCTGCCGACGTCAATCGACTAATCGGCACGGCCACCCCCGCGGCGCTGAACGCCACCAAGACGAACGAGAGCATCTCGCCGGGGACGGACGTCGACATGTTCAAGTTCACCGTGACGGCCGGCCAACGGGTCGGGTTCGACGTCGACACCAACGGCAGCCCGCTCGACAGCTACATGCGCCTGTTCGACGCCGACGGTGAACAACTGGCCGCGAGCGACAACGGTGTAGCGCCCGGCGAGCAAATGCACCGCAGTCCCTACCTGGCCTATACGTTCACGACGGCCGGCACCTACTACGTCGGCATCAGCGGCAAGCAGAACACGTTCTACCGGCCACTGACCGGACTGGCCTATCGCGACGGCGATAGCACCGGCGCGTACACGCTCGACCTGCGCGTGCTGTAGCGCGCCCGGCGATCGGCTGACAATTCGTTTCGCTGTAGGGCGGACGCCGCGTGGGTGCGGCGTCCGCCTTGCGTTGTGGGATGGGTCAGAGGCGGATAACCGCACATCGCTCGTTCATCGATATGGAGCGATGCCCCCTCTCTCCCTTATCCACCAGAATTTGACTCCCGACCCCTTATCCACCTTCCGACCCCTTATCCACCTTCGACCCCTTATCTACCTTTGTCGTCTAAGATCACGGACGGAGGTCAATGCGGTGACAGAATTTACTCTCACTCTACCCCGGATGAAACTTGAGTGCCGACGCTGCCGCCATACTTGGAAGCAGGGTGTGCCACTGTGGGATCGCGGGCATCTGCTCATGAAGCGCGGAGGCAGGATCGTCTACGTTGAAGACGACTTGGCCTACCTGCTCGACAAATCCATTGACGTCGCGGTTTTGCCGCTGCTTCAAGGAATTGGCTACTCAGCCTTCGTCAACGCCTGTCCGCAATGTGACCACGTAGACATTCGACTCGTGCGCGGACTGCTGGCGCCGCCGGACTACGGAAGCGAGGATTTCGCCTGTACGGATCTGGACGAAGGTGACTTCATCAAAGCCGAGTCGAGATGGCAGCTCCGGCCTGAAGCAATTGAAGCGCTCACGCGGTCATAACCTAGTCTCGTACGGCCGGTGGCAAGGTTTGCAACCAAACCTTGACGAGCGTTCCAGCCGGGTCGACGACCAAGGTTTGAGTACGAACCTTGCCACCCGCCAGAATATCCTCGCGGGATCGTTGACGGGCCAACAGCGCCCACGGATATTCTGGATGTCCCCTTTCCCTCGTCCCTGATGCCCGCGAAGCACGAGAAAACCCTCCGTCAGTTGAACGTCGACGCCGATCGCTACGCGAAGTTCTGCTTCGACCCGCAGGAGCAGCGGCGTTGGCGGGAAAGCGTCGGCAGGCCGGACAGCGTTTCGCACGCCGTGGTGGTCGCCAACCGGTTCGTGCCGTTGGATGCCATGCCTGACAGCGTCCCCGTGCTTCGCCGGTACGCTCGTGGCCGCAACCCGGACGCCACAGAGTTGCAGACGCTTAAGGACTACTGGCGCGAGATCGACGACGGCTTGAGGCAGCTGCACAAGCTGCTCGGGGACGGCGAACCGGTGTCGGTCGTCCAGGCAACCGCGTCCGCCCTGCGGACGTGGCCCTCCGTGGGTGTTGCGACGTCGGAGGATGAGCTTCGCGCCCTGCTCATGCTGCAGTTTGAGCGGATGCGTCAGAAGCGGATCTCGTGGGATCAGGCCGACGGGAGCACCTATCCGTTGCGGACGCGAGACGGGATGTACCTGTTGATCGACTGGGGGCGGTGACGCCGGGTGCCACGGTTTGGTACTCCAAGCCGTGCTTGAGGCCGTGGAGAAAGACACGGCACGGAGTACCGTACCGTGGCACCCGGCGGGGCGGGGCGGGACGCGGCGGGCACGGGATTCCGGGCAGTGGGTCCGTTTGAAGTTTCGTAGGGTCCGCTGGTACTCCTGCGGACCGTTTCGGTTTCCGATGAACGAAGATGGTCCGCAGGAGTACCAGCGGACCCTACAAGACTCCCGACCCCTTTATCGTCGCTAGTCGGCACCGTCGGGTGCCGGCACCTTAGCGTTCGCAGCACGATCGACGCGAACCAACTTCTCGGGAGTGGCCAATACCCCTGCCAAGCGTGCGATGAGAGTTTTCTCGATCTCGTCGGCGCGCTGCCCGGCGACCTTCACGCCACCGATCGACGGAACATCGATCTCGCCAGCTGGGCTGACCGTTAACGTGCCGACATAATCTTCCCCAGGCTTTACCAACTCAAAAATGCGCACCACCAGTTGGTCACCTGCCTTGAGGGCTCCTGGCTTCTCGGGGGCTTTGGCCGCCGGCGCGAGCAGCGCGACGCGGACTTGAGGCCTCGCGGTAATCTTGCCATCGACCATCGTCTTTTTCAGCATGTCGCGCGCCTCGTCAGGAGTCAGACCGCCGAACTTCAGTGGGCCGAGCATTGGCACGCGGATCGTACCGTCCGGTGCGACCTGACGCGTTTCACTAAGCTCCCCGTCTGGCGCGAGCAGTTCATGCACGTTGATCGCGACCAGATCACCCTGTGCCAAGGGTGCATCTTTCGCCAAAGAAACGGCTGCAGAAACCAAGAGCACGATCGCCGCTGTTACGTGTCGCATCGATGAC
Organism: Tepidisphaeraceae bacterium; assembly: GCA_035998445.1. NCBI lineage: Bacteria > Pseudomonadati > Planctomycetota > Phycisphaerae > Tepidisphaerales > Tepidisphaeraceae > Tepidisphaeraceae bacterium. Next base: position 60,706 of record DASYHQ010000028.1, read on the forward strand.
TCCTCAGTGCCGACTAACTAGTTTCGTAGGGTCCGCTGGTACGCCCGCGGACCGTCTTCGCTCATCGTAAGCCGAAACGGTCCGCACTAGTACCGGCGGACCCTACAAGACTTTTCCTCGCCGTCCCCTTTCCTCGCCCCTACCGCAGACGGAGAGCCGGCACGCCCACCTTACCTGACTTCTTGGAGAGGAAAGTTGGCGTCTCGGAGAGGAAAGAATTCTTCTCGGAGAGGAAAGAAGTCTTCTAGGAGAGGAAAGAAGTCTTCTAGGAGGGGAAAGAAGTCTTCTCGGAGGGGAAAGAATTCTTCTCGGAGGGGAAAGAAGTCTTCTTGGAGAGGAAAGAAGTCTTTTAGGAAAGGAAAGTTGACGGCGTTTCTTGGAAAGAGCGGGGCGGGGTTGGACGGATGCGGGCGGGGCGGACGCGCGGCAGCCGCGGGGCGTGGGGGTCTATCGGACGTGGGGGGGTGAGTCGGATTATTCGGGTGAATCCGCAAAAGTCGGCTCGGGATCGGGCCGAAATGGTTTGCAACGGCGGCGGCGGCACGGTGCGTGCGGCCGGGACCGACCGAACGCCATTCAACAGAAGGAGCATTCTCATGGCGGACTTTCTCCCAGGGCGCGAGCCGGAGCTCGCGACGTGGTCGGTTGACTTTCTCGCCAACGTGGGCGTGATTGGTGCTACTAACCTCGGTTTGGTTAGCGCACAGCAGACGGCCCTGCAGGCGGCGGTCGACGCGTTCGTCAGCGCCTACGGCCTGGCGACCAACCCGGCGACGCGGACGAAGCCGAGCGTTCAGCTCAAGTCGACCATGAAGGAGCAAATGGTCGCGCTGATCCGTCAGCTCGCGGGCGTCATTCAAAAGCACCCGCAGACGACCGATGCGCAGCGGGCGCAGCTCGGGCTGACGGTGCCGCGCGTGCCGCGGCCGGCGACGGCGCCGGGGGAGCCGCACGACTTCAAGGTGATGCTGCAGAGCGACGGGTCGCTGAAGATGACGTGGAAATGCGACAACCACGGCACGGGCGGCACGATGTACCAGATCTTCCGGCGCATCGGCGCGGGCAGTGAGTTCCAGTACATCGGCGGCGCGGGCAGCAGGCAGTTCGTCGACACGACGATGCCGGAGGGCGCGGCGCAGGTGACGTACCAGGTGCAGGGCGTGCGGCCGACGGCGGTCGGGCCCTGGGCGCAGTTCAACGTGAACTTCGGCGGCGGCGGCAGCGGCGCGATGGCGTCGAGGCTGTCGGTGACGGCAGGCAAGACGGGGACGAGCCCGAAGATCGCGGCTTAGGCCGACGTCTGACGGATGAAGTGAAGAGCGGGGCGCGGCCTGTGTGGCGCGCCCCTTTCCTTTGCGCGGAGGGCGGGGCGCCGTCCGCACTTCATCCTTCATCCTTCATCCTTCATCCTTCGGCCTTCATCCTTCGGCCTTCAGACTTCGGCCTTCCCCTTCCCCTCGCTTGTTCGACCGGTGGGCGGCGGATAAGATTTGGCGCGTTTGGCGAACGACGCCAAGGCGAACGGACCCGTCCCCGCGATTCACAGAGCATTATGACCGACAAGTCTGAACACCCGCCCGTGCCTGAAGCGTTCGCCGTCCTTGGGCTTCGCCCGTCGCTGTTGCGCGGGTTGGCGGAGGCGAAGTTTACGACGCCGTCGGAGATTCAAGCGCTGCTGATCCCCGAGGCGCTGCAGGGCGGGGACATTCTCGGGCAGGCCCGCACCGGCACCGGTAAGACGGCGGCGTTTGGGCTGCCGGTGTTGCAGCGGGCGGAGAAGGGGCTGGCGACGCAGGCGCTGATCCTCGTGCCCACGCGCGAGCTGGCGGTGCAGGTGGAAGAGGAGATCAAGCGGCTGGGGCAGTACACGCCCATCCGCACGGTGGCGGTGTATGGCGGGCAGAAGATCGCGGCGCAGATGAAGTACTTGAAGCATGGGCCGGAGATTGTGGTCGGCACGCCGGGGCGGGTGATCGATCTGCTGGATCGGCGGATATTGACGCTGGAGAACATCAAGTACGTCATCCTGGACGAGGTCGACCGCATGCTCGACATCGGGTTCCGCGATGACATTCGGAACATCCTGTCGCGCGTGAAGGGGATGAAGAAGCGCGTGCCGCAGGATGCGCGGGAGGGCGCGCCGCAGGACGAGGCGGCCGTCGGGCAATCGTCCGACGCCGGTGACGACGTGCAACAGCCCGCGGACGATGGGCGGCATCAGACGATCTTCGTGAGCGCGACGATCTCGGAGGAGATTGAGAAGCTGGCCCGGCGGTACATGGTGGAGCCGGTGAAGAAGCTGATCGCGCCGGGGGCGGATGAGAAGCCGACGGTGGAGAAGGTTGAGCAGTACTACTTCAGCGTGCAGCCGTGGGACAAGTATCGGCTGATGCGGCTGCTGCTGGAGAAGGAGAACCCGGATCTGGCGATCATCTTCTGCCGCACGAAGCGCGGGGCCGAGAAGCTGGCCAAGAAGCTGCACGCCGACGGGATCGAGTGCCGCGAGATCCACGGCAATCTGGCGCAGAACAAGCGCGACCACGTGATGAAGGGCTTTAAGGGGGGCAAGTTCGACGTGCTGATCGCGACCGACCTCGCCAGCCGTGGGATTGACGTGGCGGACATCAGCCACATCGTGAACTACGATATTTCGGAAGACCCGGAGGTGTACGTCCACCGCGTCGGCCGAACCGCGCGTATGGGCAAGGGCGGCAAGGCGTTCACGTTCGTGACGAAGGAGCAGGGGGACGAGCTGACGAAGGTCGAGAACCTCATCAACATGCAGATCCCGCAGGCGACGCTGGAGGGCTTCGAACCCCGCCCCGCGCCCGCAGACTGGACCGACTTCAAGCCCGGCGAGTTCCCCGGGGCCAGCGGGGGTGGGCAGGCGACGGTGAATCGCTTCCAGCGACCGTACGGCGCGACGGCCAGTTCTTCTGCGTCAACGCCCGCGACTGGCGAGGCGGGGGCCTCTGAACCCATCGTGCTGAAGGGCCCACCGCGGACGATCGGGTCGAAGATCCCGATCAACCGCCGCCACAAGCGCCGGCGGTAGAGCGAGAGGGGTTCACATGATCTGAGCGATGCGACTCCGGTCCCCTCTCCCGGTACTCCGGGGGAGGGTTAGGGTGGGGGCCACTGCGCCCTGCATCGCGATCCCAGCAAGCGCCCCTCCCCAGCCCTCCCCCGCGAGTACACGGGAGAGGGGGTTAAATCCTGGCGCTCGAAAGCCGTCTCGCGGCGAAGGAACCCAAACCATGCAACGCGCGCTCCCCGTCCTGCGAATCGATGATGCTTCATCCGCCAAGGCGTTCTACGTCGATTGGCTGGGGTTCGCGGTGGATTGGGAGTTCCGGTTCGGTGACGACTTCCCGGTCTATATGCAAGTGTCGCGGGGCGCGCTGGTGTTGCACCTGTCTGAACACAAGGGAGACGCCTCGCCAGGTGGGATGGCGTTAATCGAAGTGGACGACCTCGACCGGCTCTGGCGGGAGTGGCAGGCCAAGCGGCCGGACATGGGTGCCAAGCCAGAGCGGGCGCCGTGGAACGCGCTCGCGATGCGGCTGCGCGATCCATTTGGGAACACGCTGGCGTTCAATCAGACGTTGTCGGACTCGGCTTAGGTAACGCAAAGCGGGTGGGCGCTGCGCGATCCGCCCGTGGGGACGGTACCAGATTTGAATGCGTACTGATCAATGCCCGCGGCGGCTTTCGAGGTAGCGGCCGCCTTTGCCTTCGTCGCGCTTGCGCATGAAGTCGACGAGCTTCTTCACGTGCGGGTTGATCCCGTTCAACGTGTCGAACTCGGCCAGCGCCTGGGCGAAAGGCTTGGTGCGGTAATAGAACAAACGGCGGGCGGCGTCGTCGATGGCGTCGATGTCGGCGTTGGCGAAGCCACCGCGGCGCAGGCCGACGACGTTCACGCCGCGCACGACGTTGGGGCCGTCAATCTTCATGAACGGCGGGGCGTCGTGGGTAATGCGGCTGTAGGCGGTGATGAAGCAGAACTCGCCAAGCGTAACGCGCTGGAAGATGCCGGCGCAACCACCCAAGGTGACGTTGTTGCCTAGCACGACGTGCCCACCGAGCATAGCGTTGTTGATGAGCGTGCAGTTGTTGCCGACGAGCGCGTCGTGTCCGACGTGCGCGTTGACCAGCAGCATGTTGTTGTCGCCGATGCGCGTGATGCCACCGCCCAGTTCGGTGCCGGCGTGAACGGTGACGGCCTCGCGGAAGATGTTGTTGTCGCCGATCTCCACGCGGGTCTGTCCGCCGGTGGCCTTGCGGTCCTGTGGCGGGGCGCCGAGGACGGCGTTGGGGAAGATCTCGTTGTTGCGGCCGATCGTGGTGATGCCGGTGATGGTGACGTTGTTGTGCAGCCGTGTGCCTGCGCCCAGCGTGACGTTCGGCCCGATGATGCAGAACGGACCCACCTCCACATCGTCATCAAGACGCGCGGCAGGGTCGACCAGAGCATGGGGCGATATCTTGGACATTATTGCGATTGCCGATTTGCGATTTTCGATTTTCGATTGATGGAGAGCATGGTCCTTATCCTCAATCGCAAATCGGCAATCGCAAATCGCAAATTCCTCACACCGGTTCCGCGTCCACCAACATGAACTTGATGTCGGCTTCGCAGGCCATCTTGTCTCCAACGAACGCTTTGCATCGCACGTGACCGGTTCGGCTTTTCACGCGAACGGTCACGGCTTCCAGAATTAATTGGTCCCCGGGCACCACCGGGTGCCGCATCTTCACCTTATCCATGCTTAGCAGAACCGCAAGCTTGCCCGTGTGCTCGAGCTTTCGGCTGAGCAGCAGGCCACCCAGTTGTGCCAGGGCTTCCACGATCAGCACGCCGGGCATGATGGGCGTGCCGGGGTAGTGGCCCTGGAAGAAGATGTCGTTGAACGTGACGTTCTTCACGCCGACCGCGCGCTCGTCGCCGTCCATTTCCAGGACGCGGTCGACCAGCAACATGGGGTAGCGGTGGGGGAGCAGTCGCTGGATCTTCCTTATGTCCATCACCGCGTCGCGCTTGAACAGCGCCTGGCGGTCGGTGACCTCCTGCTGTTCCAGCAACCGCTTGGCCAGCAGGTGGTTGAGCGCATGGCCACTGTGCGACGCGACGATGCGCCCGAAGACCGGCCGACCGACCAGGCGAAGGTCACCGATGAGGTCTAGCACCTTATGGCGGGCGCACTCGTCGGCGAAGCGGAAGGCGTTGTCGAGCGGGCCGTTTTCGGAGATGACGAGCAAATCGCGCGTCGTTAAGTGGCTACCGATGCCACGGGCCTTGGCCTCTTCCACTTCGCGTTCGAAGATGAACGTGCGGGCCGGGGCGATCTGATTGACGAAGTCGTCGGCGCCCAGCGTGAAGCTGACGGTCTGCCGGCCGACGGGGGCGCCGGCCTCGAAGTCGTAGATGATCTCCAGCCGATCCGTCGGGCCCGGAAGGGCGGCGATCGTCGCGTGGTCGCTGTTGACCTGAAGGGGCTTCCTAATGACCAGCGGGTCGAGCGCCTCGGCCTGGTCGTCAAAACCGGCGTCCGTCAGCAGATCGACGAACGGCTTGCTGCTGCCGTCTCCACTCGGTAACTCACCGGCCAAGCCACCGCTCACGCGCACGTTGGCGTTGGAGACGCCCATGCCCGCCAGGGCGGCCATTACGTGCTCCACGGTTTCCACCCAGAGCGTGCCGTTCTTCAGGCAGGTTCTGCGGGGGCGTTTCAGGACGTTGGAGACGAGCGCGGGGATTCGGGCCGTCTTCCCCTCCTGCTCACGGATGAACGTGATGCCGCTATCCGGCTCGGCTGGCGCAAAGGTCAGCGTCGCCGGCTCCCCGGAGAACAGGCCGGGGCCGGTAAGGGAGACTTCTCTCGAGATGGTTCGTTGGCGATCGGTCACGGCTTGTCGTCGTGGCGCATGCTACCAGAAACTTCGACCGATGTTGAGGGGAGGATGAGCAGGAGGGCGTTATCGGACCTGCCCGGCGGCGGAAACAGGACCCGATCGCTTCAATTGATTCACGTCACCATCGCTTGGTGTCAGCTTTCGATCGCCTGTTCGCACGTAAGAATGGGCACGCGATGGTTGATGCCAAGTGCAGATGGCGAGCAGTTACTGCGCGGCGCTGGTCGGTCCATGTTGCGTCGCGACCTCGGTCACTTGGGAGCACATAGACTTGAAGCCATCGGTTTCGGACAGGATCGACAGGGCTTCTTCCAGGCTGTCCAGTTCCTGCTTGGTAATGATGACGCAGCGTTCGTCGCACCCGTTGCGAGTGATCTCGATGCGCGATCGGCGTTGGACGACCAACTCGTGCAAGCGCGCCAGCCCGGTGCCCACGCCAGCCGCCTCTAATGTCTGATAACCGTCGGCAGACATACCTGTTACTCCCGCAGAATCCCGTGTTTGCTTACCTGGCTTCACCATCGAAGACAGGCCGTCTCACGTCTGTCATCCTTATGGAAACTATCGTCCAAAGGTTCGGTCTGAACCGTGGAATTCTGGGATCAGGATTATCGGACGTTGGCAGTCTAGGCAGGGGAGAATGATGCTAACTCCGACGTGAGTTTGGCCTTCGGCCTAGCTCATTTCGGAGTTAGGAAGGACCACGGGCCGGAGGCCGCCCATGTCACGACGGATTCTCCGAAAGATCTCCGCAACTGGCGACTGGCAAGAACGGGGGAGATCCTTCGGAGTACCTCAGGATGACGAGGCGGAAAATCGCCGCAGGCTATGCTGTTGAACTATAACGCTTTACGGAACTGGACAGCCATCTCGTACTTGCCGTTGCTGAGAGGGCGGGAGCGCACGACCTCGCACAAATGCGATGCAGCCGCGCCGCCGTCGGGCTTAACGTCCATCCGACAATTTTGGCCAACAGCCAGCTCTTCGCGCAGCAGGAACGTCACGCCGGCGAACGCGAGGTCGCGCGTCATGATGTCGTGGACCGTGTTGGCGCTGGGGCCATCTAGGATAGTCAGTACCGCTTTATGCTGCATGGGTTTACGCAGATCACGGCGACGTTCATTGTGGGGCACAAGGGCCACCGAGCGGGCGGGAATGGTGCTCATAACTTCACACTGCCTCTAACGGGAGATGATGAGATGTCCTCAACGGCGTGGCCTGCCTGCATCCTCAGACAATCAGCCAATCTGGCGAGTCAGTAACTCCGTCACTGTCATTTCCAGGAACTGGGCCTGCAACGCGACCACTTCCGGGTTGGGGAACCCGAATCGCAACGCAAGTCCAACTACAACTGATACGGAACGCCCCATTCGGCGGGGTAAGCGATACAAAGCATACCGCGTGCCGGAAGACTCTTTTTACTCGCGAGGGCGCCGGATTGTCAATTTTCACCCCGCTGTCGATACTTTCGGTTATAAATCTGAAGCGTTGGGTCCGCCAAATCATCGGCGCGCGACGGTTGCCAATTGACCGTTCATCGATACCATCTAAGTTGTTCATTGACGCTGAACAACCTCACTTTGATCCGCGCATCTGTCGGTTTACAACGCATCGTATAACTCGCTGTATAAGTGGTACTTGCCTTAAGGCAAGGCTAACGGAGGGCGGTCCCCTGAGTCCGATCAATCTCACGCCATTGCCGTCCCGTGAACCCCTGTTGTTCCCTTGCCGCCGTATCATGAATCGCAATTTTACGTTTGTGCGCGCGCGAATGCTGCTGCGGGTGTGCTGCATCGTCCTGTTTTTAGGTCAGACCAGCAAAGCCGAGGTAAGCGTCGGTCAATTCGACGCGGACCTGCGGGCCATTGCGTCGTCCCCCAGCCGAGTGATCGGTAGCGAGGGGTACGAGAACACGGTCGAGTACGTTGAGGCCGAACTGGCGAAACTGGGGGACGCGGTTGAAGTTCGGCGGCAGACCTTTCCGGTGATGGTGCCATTCACCACGTCGGCGACAATGGAGATCGCGACCGAGGGGGGCGGGCCCCGCGTCGAGCAGATTTATCCCTTTTGGCCCGCAACGGTGCGGGTGAACGCGACACCGGCCGAAGGCATCAGCGGGCGAATCGTTTATCTAAAGGAAGCCGCGCCGGACCAGATCAAGCCGGCCTCGGTGAAGGGTCAAATTGCCGCAATCGACGCCAAGGCGGGCGTTCGGTGGCAACAGGTGGCGTACTTCGGCGCGTCGGCCATCTTGATCCTGGGCGATGAGCAAACCACTCACGTCGACCTGCGCTCGCACGACGTGCCGGTGCCGGTCAACATGCCGCGATTTTACGTGCCGGCCGGCCCCTTGGCCGACTCGATCCGCGCTGGCGCGTTCACCGACACCGACGTCGCGACATTGAAGGCGGCCGTTAGTTGGAAGCAGGTGAACGCGGTCAACCTGTACGCGTTCATCAAACCGTCCGCCCCCGCGCCCGAAGGCTGGGAACGGTCGACCCCGCCAGCGGCCATCACCTTCGCGGTGCCACTGGAAGCCAGTGGCCTCGTCCCCGATCTGGCCAACGGCGCCGGCCAAGCCGTGCAGACTGCCGCCGGGCTTGCGATAGCGCGCGAGTTGGCTCAGCAACCGGTCCGCCGCCCCGTGATGATGGCGTTCACCGGCGCCGACAGCATCGCGCAGCTTGGCACGCGCAACATGTTTATGGCCTTGGCGGATCCCCCGGCCAAGTGGCGCGTGAAGTTGACCGAACTGGAAACGTCCGAGCGCGAGGTCGAGCAGCAGATCGCGCGGGTGGAGGAGTTGCAGGCGTCGCTGACGTCGATCGACACCACCGCCGACCGATTGCTGATCGACCGCATCAAGAAGCTCATCGAGACGGACGCCGCGCTCCAGCAGGAGGCGCTGTTCCGTTACCGGTTGATGCGCCCCAGCGAGATGTCCGAGGAGCTGCGCACCCATGTTCGCGGGCTCGAGGACAACCAGGTGCTGCTGGGCGCGATCCGCGCCGCATTCGACCAGCGTCCGGAAGAGCTGACCAAGCCTGCGAACAAAGACTTGGCCACCTATTACCTGCAGCGCGCGATGGAGCGCCTTGCCGGCGCGACCGGCAAGCTGGGGCTGAAGCAGAATTACGCCGAGCGGCGCGCGCAGCTCCAGCGGCGCATCGACCTCTACGAGTGGCTCGCCGGTCGGTTGAATCGTGATCCGAACCCGAGCGGCAAGGCCAACAACTCGCGCCTGATCGAGGCGCTGATCGCGCTGGACCTGTCCGACGGCGGCGTGCGCGTGGGGCCGATGTTCTTCGGCAACGCGCTGCGGTCGTCGAACATCAGCCAGATCCAGGAGTTCGGCGACTGGTTTCAGCGCCAGCAACGGGCGGCCGAGAGCGGTGAGGGGGGTGACTGGGTCACGCGCACCGCCGGCGTGATCGATCTGGAACCCTTGAACAACTCACGTTCGCCGTCAAGCTGGCTCGCCGGCCCGCTGCCGATCGGCACCGAGGTCGCGCAGGCGTGGGGCGTACCGGGCTTTTCACTGATCACGCTCGACGACATGCGCCCGCGCCGCGACACGCCGGCCGACACGATGGAGATGCTGACGGCCGAGCGGCTGAACAGCACGATCGTGCCGCAGCTGCAGGCCGTCAGCACGATGATCCGCCCCGCGCTGAACGATGCTCGGTTTGCCGGTCAGATCGAACTGAAGTGGGACACGAACGAGATCGCGGGCCAGGTGGTCAGCCTCGCATCGGGCCGACCGGTACCCGACCTGCCGCGCGAGGGGTTCCACGCGACGTACTACTATGCGAACAACGGCAACGGGAAGATTCCCGCGCTGAAGTTTTACACACCGTCGATCGGCCTCCGCCGTATGGAATTGATCCCCACCGACGCCGAGGGCCGCTACCGCTTTGAAGGCCTGCCGCGCAACGGTGACTACAACGGGCTGGCGGTGCACGTCTACACGATCACGCCGGGCACCGGCGCGATCACCGCGTCCAGCGACCTCGGCAAGAGCGGCAGCGAGATCAAGTGGTTCGCCGACATCAGGCAGACGAACCAGCAGATGCGCAGCATCGTCTTCCAGTGCGCCGAGTTCTCGCTGTTCGGCCTGTACGACCCGCGCTTCCTGCAGAGCCTGGGTGAACTGCTGCCATTGGACGCGCGCCGCAACGCCGAGCCGCAACGGTTCAGCTTCCTCATTCGCGACCAGATGCTCGCGGGCTTCACCGAGCCCTCGCTCCGCGCGCTGTTGCTCTTCCGCTACGGGCGCGTGGGTAACCGGCTGATGCTGCTGAACATCGACCTGTCGGCCCAGACGCAAGGCGTCGGCGAAGGGGCGGTGGGATACACGGTTCAGCAGCTGAACGACCTGGGCGCCCTATCGATGGCGACCGTGAAGGACTTTGCAACGCTGGACGCCAAGCGATTGGCCGACTATCGAGAAGCGGGCGTGAGCAGCGAGTTGGTGGACGACCTGCACACCGGCGCCGCCAAGCAGATCGAAGCTGCTCAGGCCGCCTACGCGGCCGACGACGGCGCGGCGCTCATCGCCAACGCCAACGGCGCCTGGGCCGACGAGGCCCGCGTCTACCAGGCCGCGCAGGACATGGCCAGTGACGTCGTGCGCGCCGCCATCTTCCTGCTGCTGCTCTGCGTGCCGTTCTCGTTCTGCATGGAGCGCCTGGTGATCGGCTCGCCGAACATCTACAAGCAGCTAGGTGGCACCGCGATCTTCTTCGGCATCATGACGGCGGCGCTCTGGAGCTTTCACCCCGCGTTCAAGATCAGCTCCAGCCCGCTCGTGATCATCCTGGCGTTCGCGATCATCCTGATGTCACTGCTGGTGATGTGGGTGGTCTACGGCAAGTTCGACACGGAACTGAAGCGCATCCGCTCCGGTCGCGGCACCGGTGAGGGCGCGAGCATCGCCCGCGCCAGCGTGCTGATGAGCGCGGTGCTGCTGGGCATCGCGAACATGCGCAAGCGCAAGTTCCGCACCGCGCTGACGAGCATCACGATCGTGCTGATCACGTTCGCGGTGCTCTGCTTCACCAGCTCGTCGCGCTTCGTGGGCACCACCGCGCTGCCGACGGGCGTCGACTCGTCGCACCCGGGCCTAATGCTGCGGCAACGCGGGTTCCGCCCGATGCCCAACATCGTGCTCGACAACCTCCGCGCCGTGCTCGGCAATCAAACGCCAATGGCTCAGCGTTGGTGGAACGTGAACGCCAGCGACCCGAACGAGCAGATCCACGTCGTCGCCGCCGGCGCCGACGGCAAGCCACCGCGCATTTTTGCGGCCCAGGCGCTGCTCGGGCTGACGGCTGACGAATCACGCGTATCGCAGATCGATTCCGTGCTCGGCACCGAGGCGTTTGCCCGACTGGAGAAAGAGAAGGACATCTGCTTCCTCAGCCACGCGATCGCCAAGCAGTTGGAAGTGGATGAAGGCGACATCGTGAAGATCGGCGGGCTGGACCTGCGCGTCGCGGCGATCTTTAACGCCGAGGCGTTTGACAGCAAGGTGGCCACGCTGAGCGGTGAGTCACTGGCGCCGTTGAAGTACAGCAGCGGCGCGCTGGACGCCGGCGGTCGGAAGCTTTCGGACGCCGGCCTGGAAGACCTGGACTTCAGCGCCGACGTGTCGGCCAGCGAGGTGACGGGGGGCGCGTACGAGCACCTGTCGGCGACGCGGTTCGTGATCGTGCATGCCGACGTGTCGGCTGCGCTGCCGATGGCGTCGCTGCGCAGCGTCGCGATCCGCGTGCCGGACTTCAAGGCGGTGGTGCCGGTCGCCGACGATCTCACGCGTCGCTTCGCGATCACGACGTTCGCTGGCTACGAGGACGGCGTGAAGCTGGTGGCCGCCGGCAACCTTGCCAGCGTGAGCGGGGCGGGGCAGGTGGCGGTGCCGCTGGCGATCGCGGGCCTCATCGTCTTCAACACCATGATGGGCTCGATCGCCGAACGGCGGCGCGAGATCCACGTCTACACGTCGCTCGGCCTGGCGCCGCTGCACGTGGGCGCGCTGTTCGTCGCCGAGGCGATGACCTATGGGTTGATTGGCACCGTGTTCGGGTACGTGATCGGTCAGGGCGTCGGCACATTATTGATGCACTTGGGCTGGCTGGGTGGGGTGACGCTGAACTACAGCGGCAGCAGCGCGATGATGACGATGGGCCTGATCCTGCTGATCGTGCTGCTGTCGGCGTTGGTGCCGGCCCGGCTGGCGAGCAAGATCGCCGCCCCGAGCATCGAGCGCAGCTGGCGCGTGCCACTGCCCAAGGACGACGAGATCCGCGCTGTCCTGCCGTTCACGATCAACAAGACCGCCGCCGACGGCGCGCTGGCCTACCTGGCCGACTTCTTCGCGGCCCACCAGGAGGGCAGCATCGGCAAGTTCAGCGCCGGTAAGGTGGAAGCTTTCACCTTCGAGGACGAGCACGGCCGCAGCAGCCGCGGGCTGAAGACCGTGATCTGGTTGACGCCGTTCGATCTGGGCGTCCGCCAGCACCTCATGCTGCTGATCCACCCCGGCGAGTACCCCGAGATCTACGAGGTCCAGGTCCTCCTCCAACGCCTCAGCGGCGACGACGGCAGCTGGTACCGCATGAACCGCACGTTCCTCACCGAACTGCGCAAGCAGTTCCTCGCCTGGCGATCCCTGTCCCCGCAACGCATGCTCGACTTCGTCGAAGAGAGCAAGGTCCTCTTCGCCCAAACCCCCGAACGCGTCGTCACGACGGCGGGGGGCGAGGCGGTACGTTTGGGATAAATCAGCGGCCCACGAATGGGCACGAATAAGACGAATCATTCGAGTCGATTCGTGACCATGGGTGGGCGGTCTGCGACTGCGACTGAAGGAATGACGGACAACGGACAGAGAACTGATAACCGATGAAAGAAGATCTCGAACTAAAACAGTTCCGCGAGCTGATGCCCACGCCCGATCGTTGGGAAGAAGGCTTTGGCTATAAGGCCATGTTCGGCGCGCTGTTCGTCGGGCTGATCATGACGCCGGCGAGCATGTACATGCAGCTGGTCGTCGGACAGGACGTGGGGTCGGCGGCGCAGTGGGTGACGATCATCCTCTTCATCGAGGTTGCCCGCCGGTCGTTCACGGTCCTGAGCCGGCCCGAGATCTACGTGCTGTACTACATGGCGGGGGCGGCCATCGTGCAGGGATCGGGCGGGTTGCTCTGGAACCAGTTCCTGATCCAAAGCGACGCATTTCGATCGTTCGGCATAACAGACAAAATACCCTCGTGGGTCGCGCCCGGCAGTCCGGACGTGCTGGGCCAGCGGACGTTCTTTCACCCCGCATGGCTGGTCCCCATTGGGCTGATGGCGCTCGGCCAAGTGCTGCAGCGCGTCGACCACTTTGGCTTGGGCTACGTGATGTACCGGCTCACCAGCGACGTCGAGAAGTTGCCGTTCCCCATGGCACCGGTCGGCGCGCAGGGCATTACGGCACTGGCCGACGCGTCGGGCGGCAAAGAGACCTGGCGATGGCGGGTGTTCAGCTTCGGCGCGATGCTCGGCATGCTGTTCGGCGCGATCTACATTTCACTGCCGGCCGTCAGTGGCGCGTTTCTGCCCGAGGGCATCGCGATCTTTCCGATTCCGTTCAAGGATTTGTCGCTCAACACTGAGTCGTTCCTGCCCGCCACGCCGATGATGATCAGCTTCAACCTCGGTTTGGTGCTGGCGGGCATGGTGCTGCCGTACTGGGCGATGGTGGGGAGCCTGATCGGGTTGATCTTTACGATCGTGCTGAACCCCACGCTGCAGAACATGGGCATCCTGAAGACGTGGGCGCCCGGCACGCCGGCGCTGAACACGATCAACGCCAATTACCTCGACTTCTACCTCTCGTTCGGCCTGGGCCTGACCGCCGCCATCGCGATCATCGGGTTCTGGCACGTCTTCAGCGGGCTGCGCAGCAAGAAGAAGACGATCGACGATAACTCAACCACGACCATCCAGTGGCGCAACCTGTTCCACCCACCGGCGGGGCGCGGCGACATCTCGATCTGGATCGGCCTGGGGATCTACGTCGGCTCGATGTGCATCACGATCGCGCTCGCCTGGATCCTGCTGGCGATGGCGCACCGCGACAACCCGGCCAACAGCGCGATCTCGTACACGCTGATCGGCGTGCTGGCGTTCTACGGGTTCATCTACACGCCGATCATCAGCTACGTGTCTGCCCGCATGGAGGGCATCATCGGCATGAGCGTGCAGGTGCCGTTCGTGCGCGAGGCGACCTTCATCATGACCGGCTATCAGGGCGCCGCAATCTGGTTTGCGCCGTTCCCGGCGTACAACTACGGTGCCCAGACCGTCTACTTCCGCCAAACCGAACTGACCGGCACGAAGATCACCAGCATGATCAAGGCCGAGGCCTTCGTCATGCCCATCGTGATCGTCGCGACGCTGGTCTTCAGCCAGTTCATCTGGCGCATCGCGCCGGTGCCCAGCAGCGCGTTCCCCTACGCCCAGCAGTTCTGGGAGGTGACGGCATACCGGCAGGCAATCGTGATGAGCAGCACGCTGCCCGGCGGGGAAAACGGACCGTTCTACGAGGCGTTCAACACCGTTTACCTCGGTGTGGGCCTGGTGGCGGCGTTGGGGTCGTACGCGATCATGTCGTTCCTCGGGCTGCCGATCCTGCTGGTGTACGGCGTGATTCGCGGGATGGACCAGAGCACGCCCGACGTCATCCTGCCACAGTTCATCGGCGCGGTGCTGGGACGGTTCGTGCTCGCCAAACGGTTCGGTGACATGTGGCCGCAGTACCGCGTGGTCTTCTTCGCGGGCTACGCGTGCGGCGTGGGGCTCATCTCGATGCTCAGCCTGGGGCTGGTCTTTATGAGCAAGAGCGTGTTTCAGGCAACGTATTAGGGAATTGCCGGTTTGCGGTTCCGCTTGTGATCGAACGACCGGAGGCGATCGCTTCCGCTCCCCCAATCGCAAGGTGGCAGTCGCAGCCCGAAAATCGACGAACTCCATGTCCGATCCCAACCTTACCATTCCCGCGCGTCGCGCCGTGAACCTGCGCAGCGTGCTGCTCGGCCTGCTCGGGGTGTTGTTCATCTGCGGGCTGACGCCGTACAACGACTATGCGGTCGGCAACACGTACCTCGTCGGCAACTTCATGCCGGTGGGGCTGCTGCTGTTCTTCCTGGTCATCGTCCTGCTGGTCAACGCACCACTGTGGCGATGGCGACCGCGGATGGCGTTCAGCGCGGGCGAACTGGCGACGGTGATGGCGATGATGCTCGTCAGCTGCGCGTTGCCCAGCAGCGGGTTGATGCGCTACCTGCCGGCGCACCTGGCCAACGTTCACCACCACGCCAACGCTCGGGCCGTGCAATATGGGGACCTGGTCGATCAGCTGAACCTGCCCGATTGGGCGTTCCCCACGTTCGCCGGTGACACGGTGCGCGAGCGGGCGAACGACGATGTGGTGAAGTACTACCGCTCGCGCATCCCCGCCGACGATGCCGACAGGTGGGGCCCGATCCTGCGGGCCTGGATCACGCCGGCCATTACGTGGGGCGCGCTGACGGCGTTCGTATTGGGCGCGGTGCTGTGCGGGTCGGTCATCGTGCGCCACCAGTGGGCGGAGAACGAACGGCTGGCGTTCCCGCTGGCGGGGGTGTACCTGTCGCTCATCGAGAGCCCCAAGCCGGGGCGCAGCCTCAACGCGCTGTTCCTCAATCGCGGCTTCTGGATCGCTGCACTGATGGTGTTCGTGATCCACGGCGTCAACGCGCTGCGCAGGTACGACCCGCAGCACTGGCCGGAGATCCCGCTCAACTTCGACCTGGGCAAGATATTCAGCGAAGGCGTACTACGGTTTACCGACTGGGGCTTAAAGGCGCAGACGCTCTACTTCTGCATCGTCGGCTTCGCGTTCTTCATCCAGTCGAGCGTCGGCTTCAGCTTGTGGTTCTTCTACGCCGTTCTGCTGCAGTTGGTGATGATCGTTTACGCGCAATCGGGCGCCGAGTTCGGGGCGGCCGCGCAGCAGGACGTGTTCTTAGGTGGGTTGATCCCGTTTGCGTTGATGATCGTCTGGATCGGGCGTGGCCACTGGGCCGCGGTCATCCGGCGAATGTTCGGTCGCGGGCGACCGACCGACCCCAAGGGACGTTACCTGCCTTACTCGATCGCAGGGTGGGGGCTGGTGGGCTGCCTCGCGGGCGTGTTCATGTGGCTGACGTTGGTCGGGATGTCGCCGATGGGCGCGATCGTGTTGATCCTCTTGATCGGCACGTTCTATCTCGTGCTGGCGCGCATCGTGGCCGAGACAGGGCTGATCTTCGTGCAGTTGATCATCCCGTTGAACCGCCCGTGGGTGTTCATGTTGCAGGACATGCCAAGCGCGCTGGCGGTGCGGCCGAGCGGCACGACGATGTTCTGGAACAACATGGCCGGCAGCATGTTCGCGCACGACATGCGCGAGGGGCTGTCACCGTTCTCGACCAACGCGCTGCGCATCGCCGACGTCGCCGAGTACGACCGCCCGAACCGTGGGCAGGGATACGGGCTGTTTGCGTGCATGGTGCTGGCGCTGGTGGTGGGCTTCGTCGTCGCCGGGGCCAGCACGCTCTGGGTCGAATACTCCTACGCCACACCACTGGGCCGCGGCTCGACGAACCTGTTGAACCACTACGCGGTAGATATAACCCCGGTGTCGCAAGTGCTCGACCCGACCGCCGCCTTCATCGCGCCGAACAACGGTCCGAAGGACTCGCACAACCACCTCGTCTACGCGGGGCTGGGCGTGGTGCTCGTGGGGGCGCTCAGCATGCTGCGGCTACGCTTCGTCGCCTGGCCGCTGCACCCGATCGGCTTCCTGATGGCGTTCGGGTATCCGCTGAAGCGCATCTGGTTCAGCATTCTGCTCGGCTGGCTGGCGAAGGTGATGATCGTGAAGTTCGGTGGCTCGGAGATGTTCAAGACCGCCCGGCCCGTCTTCATCGGGCTGATCGTCGGTGAAGCGGCGGCGGCGTCGTTCTGGCTGGTCGTCAGCCTGGTGATGAACGCGCTGGGCATGGAATACTTCGCGATCAGCCTGTTGCCGAACTAACGGCCATTCGCCGAGGGCGGACGCAGGCGATTGCCGCTATGTAACGAGGTTTGCAAACGAGTTAAAGTGACGACCGTGTCCTCGCCCATCCTCGACAATAATCGCCTTGACCATCAGCGTGACGGGCTGCTGGCGTGGCAGGGGTGGCACGTGCGCGTACCGACCGACTGGTCACCGATTAAGATCGAGGGTGACTTCGACCGCGGCTTTGTGGCGATGGCCGACCTGGACCGCGAGCGCATCGGCATTCGCTGGCAGCAGGCGCGCAAGAACGGCGATCCGCACAAACTGGTCGCCGCGGCGATGATAAACGAGGTCGGCGTGCTCGCCGCCGCCGAGGCGACTGCATCCAACAACGAGCATTGGTCGGCGGCCCGGCTGTACATCGAGCCCGACCCGCCGGGGCGCGACGTCTGGATCGCCTACAGCGCCGCCACCGGGCGGTTGGTGCAAATCGTTTACCAGGCCGTTCGGCGCGACAACGTGTTGCGCGACACGCTCGTGCCCCACGTTCGCGACACCGGCGAAGCAGGCGGCGCCACGCTGTGGGCTGCGTTCTGGTTGAACGTGACGCTGCCGCGGCCGATGAAACTCAACGCCCAACGGCTGAACGTGGGCGACCTAGCCCTGTCGTTCGCCACGCCCGCAGGTGAACTGCTGGTGCGCCAGATGGCCGCCGCCCGCGTGGCGCTCGCCCGGCGGCCGTTGTCGGCGTGGGTTACCGCCAACCGCGAGCCCAAGCGCTATCGGCCCGTCGACGAACCGGAGACGGTCACTGTCGCGGGCATGGCAGGTGTGATGCAGCGCTACACGCGCCGCCGGCGGCTGGTGCTGGCGCGTTGGATCCCGCGCGGGTTCGTCTCCTACTGTATGCATGACACGGCCAGCGACCGGCTGACGATCGTGCGCGCTCCCGATGACGATCTCGCGCAACAGGCGATTAACGGCATCGGCCAACTCAACGCCGCCGCCGTTGGCAAGGACGGCGGCCCATGATGCCGTTCCGCAGCAAGCCCAAGCAGAAGACGCCGACGCGCGAAGAGGCGCTGTCGGTCAAACCGCTGCGCCTGGTGGAGGCCGACGTGCAACCCGACGGGAAGGGCGGCGCTAAACTGAAGGTGCCGCTGCAGCAGTCCAAGTGGTCGGGCATGTTCTTCAAGCTGCCCAGCGGCGCGACCAAGACGTTCGAACTCGACGAGATCGGCCTGCTCGTCTGGAACGGCTGCGACGGTAAGACGCCGGTCAAGCGGCTCGTGGAAACCGTGGCGAAGCAGTATGGCGTCAGCCCGCGCGAGGCGGAGGTCTCCACCTTCGCGTTCCTGCAGACGCTGATGAAGAAGAACCTGATCGGCCTGACGACGGAAAAACAGTAAACGCCCGAGCGGGCCCCGCGCATCACGGCGCGTGGCCCAGCGGGCTGAACGTGTGGTGTAACGATGACGATGACGGCGAAAGCTTCCGGCCAAGTGCAGCGACAACGGTCGCTGCCGTTCTCCAAGGCGATCGAAATCGCCTACAAGAGCATCCGCCTGCGCCTGTCGCGCAGCCTGCTGGTGACCAGCGGCATCGTGCTGGCGCTGGCGTTCCTGATGTCGATCCTCGCCGGTGAAGCGATGATCAAGGGCATGCGCGGCTGGATCGAAGCCGCCCCCACGTCGGCCGAGTTCGAATCGTTGCGGGCGCGGCGAGCGCAGATCGATGCCAGCCGTGAACCGCTCACCGCCGCCCTTATCGCCGCGGTCGCCCGCGACCCCGCCGCCGCCACCGCAACCGTGCCCGGTGAGGCCGTTACCAGCAACTTCAACTCGGTTGAGGTGTTTGGCGGCGAACTCCCCGACATCGCCAAGGAGGTCGGTTCCCCGCTGCCCGCCGGGGCGCAGGAACTGAAGGTGGCGTTCGACCACGACCCGAAGTTGGTCGACACGATGAAGCAATGGATAGCGACCGGCCGCGATCTGCAGGCCGTTCGCGCCGAAATCACCGGCCCCCAGCAACTCGAAGCCATGCTGAAAGGTGCCGGCGTGCCCACCACGCCGGCCGAGATCGCCAACAGTAAGATTCAGACGCGCTGGCTGATCGGCCTGGCACTGATGGTCGCGTTCGCCGGCATCCTGAACGCCATGTTGATGAGCGTGACCGAACGCTTCCGCGAGATCGGCACGATGAAGTGCCTGGGCGCCCTCGACAGCTTCATCATCAAACTGTTCCTGATTGAAAGTTTGTTCCAAGGCCTCGTCGGCACGATCATCGGCGTGATCGGTGGGCTGCTGCTCAGCCTCGTTTCGGTCTGGAGCACCTACGGCGGCTTCGCGTGGAAGAACATGCAGTGGAACGAACTGATGATCGGCATCGCCGTCTGCACCGCCGTTGGCATAGGCCTGACGGTGGCGGGGGCGCTGTACCCCGCCTGGCAGGCCGCCCGCATGCAGCCGATCGAGGCGATGCGGTCCGACGTGTAGAGGATTGAAGACATGAAGTATGAAGACATGAAGCCGCGATGTTGCCTTCTTCATGTTTCATGTCTTCATGTTTCACCAACTTGAGATAAGACAAGAAACACTGGAGTACCCATGAGCACCGCAGACACCAATCCCGTCCCCGCGCCAGCCGCGGCCAACGCGTTGTCGGAGCACACCGTGCGGTCGATCGACGTCAAACGCGTCTACAAGATGGGCACCGAAGAGGTCCACGCGCTCAAGGGCGTCACCGTCAGCATCGAGCGCGGCGAGTACATCTCCATCATGGGCCCCTCCGGCAGCGGCAAGTCCACGTTCTTCAACATGATCGGCGGCCTCGACAAGCCCTCCAGCGGCAAGGTCTACATCGACGAGGTCGACATCGCGCAGCTCGACAGCTACGAGCTCGCCTGGATGCGCTGCCACAAGATCGGCTACATCTTCCAGACCTTCAACCTGCTGACCGTGCAGACCGCGCTGGAGAACGTCATGCTGCCCATGGTCTTCGCAGGCATGAACACCTCTGAAGCGCAGGACCGCGCCGCGGAGATCCTCAAGCGCGTCGAACTGGGCCACCGTTTGTTCAACAAGCCCGGCGAGATGTCCGGCGGCCAGCAGCAGCGCGTCGCCATCGCCCGCGCGTTCGCCAACGACCCCGCGATCATCCTCGCCGACGAACCGACCGGTAACCTCGATTTGAACACCGGCACGCTCATCATTAAGCTGCTGCGCGACCTGAATAAGGAAAAGGGCGTCACGATCATCAGTGCCACGCACGACCACAAGATGCTGGCCGTCTCCGACCGCATCATCTGGATCCGCGACGGCCGCGTCGACAAGATCCAGAACCGCGAAGACCTGAAGATCGAGGTTGGCACCATCGAAGGTGCCGGCGGCGAGGACGCGCATTAGCGGTAGGATTCTGTTGCTCTGCCCGCTCTGTGGGACTAAGTTGAACGGTCATGGCGCTACCCCAGCTCAAACAACGCCGCTTCACGCCAGAAGAGTATTACAAGCTCGAGCGCGACGCCGCGTACAAGAGCGACTTCTATGACGGGGAGATCTTCGACATGTCCGGGGGCACGGCCCGGCACAGCAAGATCACCTTCAACCTGAGCGTTGCAGTGGGCATGCAGCTGCGTGGCAAGACGTGCGAAGCCTACGAATCCAACCTGCGCGTCGCGATCCTCAAGACCGGCTTGCGCACCTATCCTGACGTCAGCATCTACTGCCAGCCGCTGGACTTCGACCCCGAAGACACCGGACAGACCACGGCGGTTAATCCGACCGTCGTCTTCGAGGTACTCTCGCCCTCCACCGAGCGATACGACCGTGGCCTTAAGGCCGAACAGTATCGCCAGATCGACTCGCTGACGGCCCACGTGATCGTCTGGCAGACGGAAGCGAAGATCGAGGTCTTCGCCCGCGACGGCGACGCCTGGACGCCGACCGTCGCCACGGGACTGGACGCATCAATCGTCATTCCCGGGCCGGACGTGTCGATCAAGCTTGCCGACGTCTATGACCGCGTCACGTTCGACTAAATCACTGTTGACCGAGGCGCCGGCGGCGCGGACGCGCATTAGGCAGCGCCCGGTCGCGGCCGCTGCTCGCTTTACTGGATGACGATATGGAACAGCTGCGCATTGGCATCGTCGGGGCAGCGGGGCGGGGCGCATCGTTCAAGGCCGCGTTGGACGCGTCGGGCGAGGCCGTGCTGCATGCGGTGTGCGACGCACGGGCCGATGCGCTGCCCAAAGCGCAGGCGACGCTTGGGGCCCGCGAGGCGTACGTCGATTTCGACGAGATGATCGACCGCGCCGATTTGCACGCCGTCGTCATCGCCACGCCGATGCCGCTGCACGTGCCGCAGTCGATCCGCGCGCTGTCGGCCGGTTTGCACGTGCTGTCGGAGGTGCCCGCCGGCGTCAGCATCGACGAATGCCGCGCCCTCACGGTCGCCGCCCGGCGCAGTCGCGCCGCGTACATGATGGCCGAGAACTACACGTACATTCGCACCAACGCCATCGTGCGCGAGATGGTCGCCCGCGGCCTCTTCGGCGACACCTACTTCGCCGAGGCCGAGTACGTCCACGAGATCCGTAAGTACGAGACCTTTACTCCTTGGCGCCGCCACTGGCAGCTGGGCCTGCCGGGCAACACCTACTGCACGCACTCGCTCGGGCCCGTGTTGCAGTGGATGCCCGGCCACCGCGTGACGCAGGTCGCCTGCGCTGGCTCGGGCCAGCGGCACATTGATTCGACCGGCAAGCCGTTCGAGGGAACCAACAACCTCACGCTCTGCCGCACCGACAAGGGCGGCCTGATCAAGCTGCGCCTCGATTTGCTCTCCGATCGCCCGCACGCGATGACGAACTACCAGCTTCAGGGCGCCGACGGCTGCTACGAGTCCGCCCGCGCCCCCGGCGAGCCCGACCGCGTCTGGCTGCGCGCCCGATCGACCGATGCCAACGCGTGGACGCCGCTGGCCGACCTGGCCGACGAGTTCCTGCCCGACTACTGGAAGCACGCCAGCGAGCAGGCGAAGGCCGCGGGCCACGGGGGCGGCGATTACTTCGAGGTGATGGACTTCCTCGCCGCCTGCCGTGGCACGCGCCCCGCGCCCATCGGCATCGACGCCGCCATGGACATGACCCTCCCCGGCCTCGCCTCGCAGCAGTCGGCCGCGCAGGGCGGCGCCTGGGTCGACGTGCCCGATTCGCGCCAGTGGACGGCCGACTATGTGCACCGCGACGGCCAGCTCAACATGATCTTCCCCGACCGCGCCGCCACGCCCCCGGCCGACGTGCCGCCCGGCTACGCGCTGCGCCCGTTCGACGCCGCCCGCGACGTGCCCGCCTACGCCGCGCTCATGAACAAGGCCGGCTTCGGCGACTGGCCGCCCGACCGCGTGCTGTCCACCTCGCGCAACGCGCTCGACAGCGGCCACCTGGTCATCGAACACCTCGAGACGCGCGCCCTGGTCGCCACCGCCTTAGCCAACCACTCCCCATCAGCCCTGCACCCCAACGGCGGCGAACTAGGCTGGGTCGCCGCCGACCCCGCCCACGCCGGCCGCGGCCTCGGCCGCGCCGCCTGCGCCGCCGTCGTCGCGCTGCTCCGCACGCGCGGCTACCGCCGCCTCTTCCTCCTCACCGACGACTTCCGCCTGCCCGCCATCGCCATCTACCTGCGCCTCGGCTTCGAACCGCTGCTGCACAACAACGCCATGCCCATTCGGTGGGACGCGGTCCGCACGGCGTTACGGCGATGATCGCCCAGTGAACCGGTCCGCAGAAGTTACCAGCGGACCCCAGTGGACTACGGGACTTCAAAGACTCCCGCCCCCTTTATCCCCCGACCCCTTTATCCCCGCCTGAGAAAAAAGGTCACCGCCATGGAAAAGGCACTGGGTTCACAAGCAGGCGAAGTGAAGTACGCTCGACCCATTCGGAATGCCGTGCGCGAGTAAAGGAGTGGACATGGATAGGGATGAGATTGATGGGCTTGTGAAACGATTGGGCCACTGGAATGGCGATGCGATCCTCGAGGATCTTAGCAAACTCTCTTCAGGCGATCTTGCCGATGTACTAGATTGCAAATCGAAGCTCGTTGGAGATACCGCGGCAGATATATTGGCGTCACGCGACGAGGCAGAACTGCTAGTTCGACGCTTGATCAATGATAAGGTTCTCACTGTACTCGGGCGCGTACGAGTCACGAATATACTAACCAGTATGGGTCTCTCCGCACCGGGGGCCATTGACGCGTACGTACACGTTCTCGACGATCGGAACGATGGGGTATTTAGCAACGGGCTATTCGGCATCGTCTTCATGCGCCGCCGCGACCTAATCCCTGAACTTCAGAAGCGATTGAATCAAACTCGCGCTGATTCGAGTCGCTGGGAGATGTTGACCACTGCAATCGACGCATTGGCGGCGGACGACCCGTCCGTGTTCAGCCCAGGATTCTGCGATACTACTAACGTGTGGCGGCTTGACGAACGGCGGAAATAAGGGGTCGGGCGGAAATAAGGGGTCGGGAGTCATTGTTTATCTGAATCTAAGACTCCCGACCCCTTTATCCGGCCCGACCCCTTTATCCGGCCCGAATAGTGGTCTGACCCTCACCCGCCCGCGAACGAGACGCCGCGACCGGATTCACCGCTTGACGAGGAGGCCTTCATAGTGGCGGGTTATATGCCGATCTCCGCACGTATCGGCTGAACGGCTTCGTCGGGCAAGCCATCGAACGCGGGGGGCGAAGGGAACGACAAGGTGATGCCGCACTCCTTTGCAGTACGGACGATGTTGCGGAACAACTCCAAGAACGACAACCCGGTGCTCGATCGAGAGCAGGTGAAGCTTGACTTAGCGGGATCCCAGTATACGGACCTCGCTTCTCGGTAGATGTGCTGGTACGAGGCGTGACCACCGCCAGCGAGAACGCAGTGAAGGTTCTCATCGAGAAATAGGATGGCCGAGACTGGTTCGGTGGGCATGGGCCGAGGCATATAACTAGTGATTGACCTGACCGGCGCGCGCCGATCATCGTGCGGCAGTCGCCTATTAGGCGCAGGCGGCAACTGGTGGTCAAGCGGGGGGTTACGGGCGGTGGCGGGCTGCGGTGGGCGGGATGCTATCGTGCGGGCGGC
>DASYHQ010000029.1 GCA_035998445.1 Tepidisphaeraceae bacterium
GGTGCTGATCCAGCGGACGACGTTGGCGACGTCGCGCGGGCGCTGGTTCCACGCGGCGGGTTTGGCCGGGTCGGTCGAGTAGTCGAGCTTGTTCATCACCAGCGGCGCGCGACCGCGGGCGAGGAAGAGCATGGCGAAGGCAGTGTCCTGGTGCGGGGCAATGTGCGATAAACCGCCCCCTTGCCAGGCACCGTTTTTGTCCTGGCGTTGGATGAGCCAGTCGGCGCCCTTCTGATACCAGTCGACGCCACCGATGTACTTCACGCCCGCCGCGACGCCGATGCGTTCGACCGCGTACAGCGTGGCGTAGGGGAAGGCGCGGTCGTACTTCTCCGTGCCGGCAACCTTTGGCATGTTGTCGGCCATCCACTTCATACCCTTGTTGATGGCCGGGCTGTCGACGTTGCCCCGGCACAGCGCGCTCGATCCGACGTAGTCCTGCGTGATGAACAGCGTTGCCACGCCGGCTGCCGTCATGCCGGGCGTAACCGCGTACTGCGACTTGCGCTGATAGCTCCAACCCCCGCTCGGGTCCTGATTGCGAATCCACGATTTCTCGATGGCCGACCAATACGCCTCAGGCACCTTCAGTCCCGCGCGCTCGGCAGCCCACACGCCAAGCACGGCATACTGGCTCCGGCTGTGGCTGTAGTTGTCCCCTTTCGTGAACGCATAGTCGTACATGCCGGTCGCGTCCCCATGGGCCTTGGCCGTGCGAATCAGCACCTGCGCATCCTTTTGCATGCGTGCCTTGATGTCAGGCGTCTGCGGTAGCATGAGCCAGACCTGACACCGCAAGCCCAGCGCGTAGGTACCAGGCGTGTCGGTCTTCTTCAGGAAATCGATCGCGCGGGTGAGCTTCGGATCGCTCGGTTGCTCACCGGCCGACAGCAGGGCGTAGACGACCATCGCGGTCATCCCGCTGAACTGTCCCCCGGTGATCGCCTGATCGTACTTCTCGCCGCTGCCCGGCTGGGGTTTCGCAACCGTCTCCCAGGTGCCATCGGGTGACTGGACCGAGTACAGGTACGCCTTGCCCTTCTCGATCGCCGCATCCACCTCGAGCGATGTCGCGGCGACCGCGGGCGTCGCGAAGAGGGTGAGCGAGAGCAGGGTGGACGTGAGCCGACGGTGTAGCGATCGTTTCATCGGATGATCTCCAAGGCGTTCAACTGCGCATCAGCGATGCGCGGCGCAACGATGCGGCTATGACGACGGTCCTCGTTCCTCAGAATGCGGAACGTCAAACGTTGGGCGGGTTCGACGGGCAACGAAAAGGCCCTTCGACATTGTCGTCGCAGGGCCTTCCGTTCGGCAATCGTCCTCGTGCGGCGTCTACGGCACGTTCAGGTTCTGCCAGACAGCGAAGATCGAGTCGGCATAGGCCTTCATGCCTTGATCGTTCGGGTGCCACTGCACGCCCTTGGTGGCGCCGAACCCACGGTTGGCGGGATCGACCGCAGCCTGCTGGATCGGGGCAAAGCCCGCGCCGTGCTCTTGAGCGGCACGTTGGACCGCAGCCTCGATTGTGGCGGCCGGGCCACTGTAGGGGTTGCCGGCGGTGGGGGCCCAAACGCCGGTGCAGATGATGCGGGGCTTGGGAGACAGGCCGTTCAATTCCTTCAGCAAGGTCGCATAGTCTTCGGCGAAGGTCTCAAAGCCGTCACCCGGCTTCTCGTTTTCGCCGAACTGCACGATCGCCAGGTCGGGCTCGAACGAGCTGTACTCGTCGGTGCGCCCGAGATAGTTGCGGACCTTGCCGCCACCGTGAGCGAGGAACATCGGTTCGACCTTGGTTTTGGGCGCCTTGAGCGCTTGCGTGATGCTCGACGCCAGCAGGTGGGCGTAGTCCTTCTCCACGCTGGAGGCGGCCATGCCGGCGGTGTAGGTCCAGCCCACCTTCTCGTTGGGGAGGTGCTGAGTGATGCTGTCGCCGATGTACAGGATACGGTAGACGTCGGCCGGCTTTGCGGCCGCTGGCTTGGCCGCCGCGGTCACCGCCGCGGCGCCAGCCGGAACGGTGAGCGCGCTGGCGTCGGCGCCTTCGACGGTGAGGCGGAAGTTGTCCATCTTGCTATCGGCGCTAATGCCGTAGGCCGAGAAGCCGGCGTACTTGGCGCCCGGCGTGAAGTTCACGCGGCTCAGTGATACGTTTTCGACGATCGGCTTATCGTTGATCCACCCGCTGATGCTATTGGCCTTCACGTCGTAGCGGAGCTTCAGGCGGTTCATCGCGTCGCCCTTGAAGTCTTCGCCGAGCTTCTTGCTGCCGAGCTTCTGCTTCGTCCCATCAGCGAGCGCCATGCCGCTGCCGGCGGTGTCTAGGTACAGGAATGCGCCGTTCTTCCAGGTAATGTCCGCGGGCGATTCCGCGTCGCTAAAGCCGACGGCGATCCAGCCCTTCTGCGCGCTGGCCGGCTGCGCGTCGAGCTCGATCTCGATCACGTCTCCTGCCGGGATCTCAAAGCGGCCGGATACCGAGCCGCTGCCCTTCATGCCTAGGTAGCCCTCTTCGCCTTCACCGGCCAGCCGTAGAGAGGGCGTGCTCTTCCATGTGCGGTTTCCCTTCTCGGTCGTCATGCCGTCCAGTGGCTGGGCCGAGGCGCGCTCGGCACTGGCGGTGAAGTGGTCCTCGACGACGAACGGCGTCGATTGAGCGGACGCCGTACCGACGCCGATCAGGCCGGCTAGCACGGCGACAACTGCATGTTTCAAGATCATGATTGCTCCTTCAAAAAGATTGTCCGTTCAACGGCAGATGCATTTGCGTTGAGGCAGGCGAGCCTGCCGTTCGAGCTTAAAGCTGGCACACGATCACTCGGCGGCGGCGGATTCGCCTGTTGCCGCCAACAGCACCAGAACGGCATTACCCTTGGACTGAAAGTCGATCGTGCTGATGGGACGCTGCGGGTGCGGGTTCTGCCACAGCGTGACGAACAGGCCGCGCTCATGGCTCATCTCGTCCGTATGCACGTAAGCCGGCGCAAGGCCGCCTTCACGGCGACCGGCGAGGTACCAGTCGCGCAGGTCGCGGTTCTGGCGGATCGGCACCGTCTGCGTGCTGCCGTCGTCGTAGCGGACGACGTACTCGCCGAGCACCTCGTCGTCCGGCGCTTCAGCGTACATCGCGGTGTGCAGGAAGCCGATACGTTCCAGCCGCTGCTGGACCGGGATGCCGGCGATCTGTCGGGGCAGTTGCTTGCGCTTGGCGTCGCCCAGGATCAGACAGGCGCGGGCATTGTCGTCAGGGCTCGCCAACAGCGAGAAGGGCACGCCGCCCATCACCTGCTTACCCGTGGGCAACGTTCCAAGGTTGTGCTGCCCCATGTCGGCCCAGCCGCCGGCGCCATCGTTGGCGCGGGTGTCGGTGAGCGACTGGTTGGCAACGGTGGAGAGGTCAATGTACTGCGCCTTTGCCTTATCAATGCGAAGTTGTTCGACGCGCTCGAAGTGCACGTCATCGACCAACACGGCGCCAGCGCCACCCGCTGCGCCGACCATGATCGCGATCGGCTGCTCGCGCGGGGTATCGAGCGTGACGGTTATCGAAAACTGTGTGTACGCCTCGCTGGGTTCCGGATGCGTCTGTTCGTGAGACGTCTTGGTGGCCCGGTCGTACACCATCATGTACGGCACGGCCTTGCTGCCGGCGGGCCGCCGCGCCCAGGCGCTCAGGCGGTAGGTGCCAGCGGCGAGCGGGGGCGTGTCTTGGAACATGTAGACGGCCCCCTTTCCGGATGTGTCGGCGCGAAGTGCGTACTCGCCGGTGCGCGCCTCTTCGGTCAGGCCCACCTTGCCCTGTGGATCGGTGCGAGTCGCCCGCGAGATCCAAGTGGTCGGGATGCCCGCCGCCAGTCCACCGACGCCGATGTCGCCTCGGAACTCTTCGAAGCCACCGTTGAAGTACAGCGGCGCGTCACCCTTACGCTCGACCTTCAGGAACTTGAGCGGTTGCCTGCTGATGACGTACGAGAGCCGGGTGTTGGTGAACGCCTGGCCCTGGGGCGTTCGGCTAACCTCGACCGTGCGGCCGAAGAGGTCGCGTGCCTCTTCCACGTCCCCTTCAACGAGGAACTGGTGTTCGCCCTGTTCGCTGCCCAGGACGCTTAACACGCGCCCGTCGCTGCGCGGCAAGTAACAGCGCACGTTCAGCTCGTCCTCACCGTCGAACCGGTAGACGCCGCCAAACTTTTCGGCCTTGCGGAGCTCGTTCTGCGCCACGCCCATGACGAAGAGGTCGCGCGTGGGCGAATTCGTCTGGCGGTTGAACATCATCTCGAACTGGCCGAACTGGTGAAACCGTTCGAAGCCGTGTTCCAGAAACCAAAAGTAGACCGCGGGCGTCAGGTAAAGCCGGCGTTCCTCGTTGAACACCCAGTGCCACATCTGCTCGGTCATCCACAGCGGGAGGTCCGACCGACCAGCCGCGGCCAATGCCTCCTTAAGCTTGGGCACGTGCTTCGTCACGTCGTACGCGTGCATGTTGAAGATGTCGATGTACTGCGCTGCCCCCATTTTCAGCAGGTCGTAGGGCATGTCGGGATCGGTCGATGCCGACAGGCTGAACCCGCTGGCGGACACCAGCGCGTCTGGATCGGCACGGCGGATGGCGCCGTGCGCGGCCTTCAGCAACTCGAAGTAGTCCGCAGTGGTGCCCGAAAACGACGACGGGCTGCCGGGATGCTTGTAATCGACCTCGTTATAGATCTCCCAGACCTTTACCTGCCCCTTGTACCGGGAGGCGACGGCGTACACGTAGTCGGCAAACTCCTGCGCGCTGCGCGGCTTCGTGCGGCCCGACTGCGATGCGTACTTCGGCGCCCGCTTTACGTACTCCGCGACGGGTGGCGTCGCCGCCCATGGAGGTGGGGGGCCAAGCACGGCAATGACCTCCATGTCGGCGGCGCGCGCCTGGCGCACCATCTCATCGGTGTTCGTCCAGGTGAAGCGTCCCTTCTCCGGCTCGATCGAGTGCCACTGAAACCCGTTCGAGTGCGACCAGACGCGCAGCCGCGTGATGCCGATCTTGTCGCGCATCAGCGTTGACAGCTGTGGCAGATGATGAAAGCCGAGATAGCCCGACAACGCACCATCGGCCACGTTCGTTTCCGGCTTGGGGATGATGGCGATTGCGCTCTCGTACGACAGCGACGTGTCGTTTGCGTCATCCGTGATCGTCGTGGTGATGCGGTAATAACCCTGCTTATCCAATGGCAGCGTCAGCGACGTCTCCGCAAAGCCCGGCTGCGCCGGCACGGCGACCACTTCGGTCGGTTCGGCGATGAGCTGCTTGAACTGGTCGACGATCTTCTGCTTGACCGTGAACCGCCGCTCGGCATCGCTCCGGTTATGCAGCAGCAGTGGATAAGCGGCGGCGTCCCCCTCGCGCAGGAGCTGGCCCTCGAAGCGCCAGATGGGCGTGACCTGCGCCGCTTTCACGTCGCGATGCCACGCGGTGGTCGGCGTGATGACCTTTTTAAGGTCTTCGGTCGCCAGCAACGTCGTATCCGCGATCGCCTGCATCGGTTTGCTCGGGTCGGCCGCGAGATCCTTGGCATCCAGTTGGGCGCTGGAGACGCGCACCTCGCTCACGATCCACGGATCGCACCGGCTAACGGCGAAGGTCGCAGGTAACGTGGCAAGGGGGCTGCGAAAGCCGGAACTTGCGACCTCCTTGCCGTTCACGTACAGGTTGAGCCTCTTGCCCCACGAGATCGCGATTCGCGTGGGCTGCCCCTGCACCAGGCCGGGCGTGGCGGTGTGGGCGACGCCGGCACCTTCATTGCTGCGGGCGACGACGTTCAGTCCCTTCGTTGGGTGGCCGTTGATCGGGATCAGCACGCCCAGGCAGCTGTTGGCCTTGAGCGTCTGCTGGGCGGGTACCATCTCCAGCATGAAGTCGTACGCGTTGCCAAACTGGTCCAGCGGCCGCGTCATGACGACGGTCATCTCGATCGTGCCGGCATCCTGCCGAACGACGCCCGGGGCCGGAAACCGGGCCCAGTTGACGTCGGAGCCCGCGTCGAATTCCGCACGAGCGATGGCGGCGAACTGTAGGAGAACTGCGCAGACGAGAGCGAGCGCGCGGCAAGAGACGATGCGGTTGCGATGCATTGCAAACTCCAGGAGGGGCGGGACACACCCGCTAAAACCAGACCCAGCTTAAACTGTTGGCGGGGATGCGATCGCGGACCCACTCGACGTGGCCATCGACCCAGAGGTAGTTTGCGCCCTTCATGTGGCGAAACTCGACCGGTCCCTCGTTGAGGTTTGGTGGAGGATAGGAGGGGATGGGTGACGGCGTGCTGAAGTCCGAGTTGAAGTTCATCTCAGCCACAAGGATGACCTCCGACGTCGGCCGCCGAATGCTGACCTTGTAGTCCCACAGGTTTCGGGACTGCTTGTACAGGCGCTTATCGATGTGCCTGTTCAAGCCGTAGGAATTCGCGCGCAGCATGAGCGGTTCCATCGAGGGGCATATCTGCGCGCCTTTGGCCCGCAGCTTCGGCGCCTCACCAACCTCGCCGTCGGGAATGCCCATGTACCGGGAGATCTTTTCGAAGTAACTGCTGAGCGGGACGTCAGAATCAGCACCCGCATTCCAGCGTGCGCTGGGGAAGCGGCTTTTGTGCTCGCTGGAGTACATGATCATCGCCATGCCGACTTGCCGCATGTTGCTGGCGCAGGCGACGGATTGCGCCGACTGCTGAGCCTTCTTTAGCGCGGGCAGCAGGATCGAGATCAGCAGCGCGATGATGCCGATGACCACCAGCAGTTCGACCAGCGTGAACGCGCTGTAACGATGATGCTTCGGTTCCATGCGAAACCTCTGGGTACGACGTCCGTTAGTTGCGGCGACGGCGAAGAGTGAGACCCGTGGCGGCGAGCAGGCCAATCACCAGGGCCGAGGGCTCGGGGACGGCCGCGACGCTGATGTTGTCCAGGTCGTAGGTCAGCTGAGTCGAGGACCCACCTACCAGCCGGAAGACGCTCCCAGGCGTGGCCGTGGTCGGCGCGTAGGCGGTCGTCACGGCATTGCCGATCTGCTCGACGCCATTCACCGTCAAGCTGGTGTACTGGAAGTTGGCCGGGTCGATCTGGAAGTTCAGGTTCACGTACTCGCCGGCGGTCAAGATCATGCTGGTGCCGTTGGCGTTCCTCGGCTTGAACGTGCTGTTGGGATTGCTGCTGGCGCTGGTTGACTTGTACAGGAAGGCGAACGTCGGGCCGGCCGCGTAGGTGTCGGGCGAGAACGCGAACCAGCTGTTCACAACGGCCGTGGTGCTCGATGTGCCGAAGATCACCTTGCCGGCATCGCCACCACCGACGAATCCGCTGGTGGCGAGGTCGAAGTTGATGTTGAACGGAGCCGAGCCGGGCGACGGCAGCGCGAGGCTGGCGTACATGTTGTGCGACGTGTTGGCGTCGGCGAACCTCACGTGCGTATCGCCCGACGCCGGGTGGGCGGTGGATGCGAAGGTGCGGAGGCTCGAGCCGATCACGCCGTTCGTGCTGCCGAGCGTCCACGTGGTGTTCGTCGTCGAGTCGGTGATCTCGTTGACGTTCTTGTTGTTGACGTATTCCGCGCCCTCGAACGTCAGCGTTGCCGCGTTCGCCGTCCCGATGATCGCGACCGAACCGACGATAGCGCCTGCGACGTAAAACAACTTTTCCATTCAATCCTCCGCCAGATGTGTGCGTAGAGCCAATTCGCTACGAGCGAAAACCCTACATGTTTCAATATAATATCATTGTACCACTCTGTCAAAAACTATTTCATGTTTGAGGTGAAATCGCCGCATTTGCGAAAATTCCCTTGTTTTAACGGTATGCCTGCGAGATTTGTGGCGATGACATAGGCCGGAACGGATCAGAAGCAGGTCGGTATATAATATGGTACAATGATACAATAAAACAATCTGTCACATAACGCCCTCGCCGGAGAATAGGCAGAGCCGCCCCTCAGATAGATATCCGTTTAAGATCCTCGACCGATTGGCGGACGCAATCCGGACCTCGTCGAACGGGCTCGACCGATGGCGGCTGCCCTCATGCCCGCTCGAACGGTACGCGCACCTGCCGCCGTAGTGGTCGGCGGGACATGGTCATGTCTTGGAGGATGTCGATCCCCTCGCCGATCATCCGGCCCACGTCGCCCACCCAGGCGAGGATGCCCAAGGCCTCGAACTGCTTCAGCCGGCGTCGATCGCGCTGCATCGTGATGGTGCCAAGGCGCGCGTCGGCCAACAGGCGCAGGTTGCCGGGTTCGATGAGGAAACGGTACACGACGTCATCCTGCGGACAGAAGATCCCGTCGACCGGCTCTTCCCGCAGGACGTTCTTCAGTGGGCCGAGCGCCAGTTCGATCGCGCGGTCGTCGCCGTCGTAATAGCGGTGCAGCAATTGCAGCATCGGCATGTCGAGGAAGCGAACCTTGACCTCTGGTCCCAACTCCTCAGCGCGGCGTTGGATGCTGCGATGGAGTTCGTTGTACGACGAGATGTCGATCGGATCGCTCAGGCAAAGGATGTTCCGGCACCCGACCGCTCTGAACTGGTCGACGATCTCGGCGCCGAGCTGCGCGTAGTCGAGCACGACCGACGGTCCAGGCAAATCGCGCAGCACGCGATCGACCAGGACGATCGGGACGCGCTCGGCCGCCTGACGCAGGTATTCCTGGTTGTCGTCCGCCTCGACCGGCCACAGGAGGATGCCGTTGACGCCGTTGTCGATCAGGTGCTGGATGATCTGCTTCTCGCGACCGGGCTCGTTGCGTGACGATCGCATCACGAACAGGTTCTGGCGACTTTCAATCGCGGTCTCGAGGCGGTTGAAGATCGTGAACGAAAAGGAACTGGCGTACGGCTGGACGACGCCGAAGAGGAACGCCGTCGAGGCGCATTCGTCGTTCGCGATGACCCGCGCGCCGACGGCACGCTTCGCTTGTACCAACCGCTGGCCCTGCAGGTGTTGCAGCGCCCGCTGCGCCACTCCATGACTGATGTTCAGGTCGGTCGACAATTGACGGACGGTCGGCAGCTTTCCGCTTTCCCCGAAATCGCCTCGCTTCATCTGCTGACGAAGCCGCATCGCGACCTGCAGGTAGCCGGGCATTCGACCCCCTAAGGGACCTTGATCCGCGCCCGTCTTGGATTGTGAGAAAGCTGTACTCATCGTGATTGGCCCTGCGTCACCACACGTCCGTTGCGAGGGCAACCGCCCGTTTCCCGAGCGTATCACATCCGTGGACCTGATACATCTAATATAACTGACCAAGATGCAGACCTTCACTCAGGCCCTAAGCTACAGCGGGTAATTGCATTGAGACGCAGTAGTTAACGGTGCGCTCACGCCAAGGTCTGCCCGCTTGCGGACAACTGATAAAGATTAATATTGTAACTTCAATCCCGTATTGTACCATTGTATCGACTAATATCCTAATGCTAGTCTGTACCAATGTGAGTATCGTACCCCGTCATAGGAGTCGAATGCTGCAAGAAGCCCGATCAACCGTGAATCAAACCCTTCGTAACCGTGTCGTCGCATGCTGGATTGGCAAGGCGATAGGTGGGACGCTTGGGATGCCCCTTGAAGGGAAGGCGGGGCCATTCGAGCTGACGTTCTACGACCCCGTGCCGACGAAGATGGTGCCGAACGACGACTTGGACCTGCAGGTGCTTTGGGCGTGCAAGCTCGACGAGATGGGGCGGGACGTTCGGGTCGACCGCCACGTATTGGCCGACGCGTGGTTGAACCAGGTGAGCTTTCCGTGGGACGAGTACGGCGTCGCCATCCGCAACCTGCGCGCGGGCCTGCGGGCGCCGTTCAGTGGCAGCGTCGACAATTGGTTCCAGCACGGCATGGGGGCTGCCATCCGCAGCGAAGTGTGGGCCTGCCTGGCTGCCGGCAAGCCGCAACTGGCGGCGCAGTACGCGTACGAGGACGCCTGCGTCGACCACGCGGGTGAAGGCATCTGGGCCGAGGTCTTCTTTGCCGCGCTGCAGGCGCAGGCGTTCGTCGAGCGAGACCCGCATGCCCTGTTGCGCGTCGCGCTCGCGCAGCTCCCGGCCGACAGCCGGATCGCGCGCGCCGTCGGCGACACGGTCGTCTGGTGGCAGCAAGATGGCGATTGGCGACAGGTGCGCAGTCGGATTCTCGATTCGTACGGTGAGGATAACTTCACCGACGTCACCATGAACGTGGCGTTTACCATCCTGGGGTGGCTCGATGGGGCCGGCGATTTCGGTCGCGCGGTCTGCACCGCCGTCAACTGTGGGATGGATACCGACTGTACCGGCGCAACGGTCGGTGCGCTCATGGGCATCATCGACCCCACGTGCATCCCCGAGCAGTGGGTCCGCCCGATCGGCCGGGAACTGGTCGTCGACAAGCGCATCACCGGCATTCAACCGCCGTCCACGCTTGACGGCTTTGCCGATCTGGTCCTCGATCTGGGCCGCCGATTGAACGGGCGCGCGCCGGCCGCCGGCGCGGCGGGATCGATGTCGCCGCAGTCACCGGGCCCGCGGTTCGTTGAGTTACAACCCCTCGATCGCGTTCCAACGTCCGAGGTTGCCCCCGAGATGAACGACGTGCAGCGGCTTGCCGTCGACGGGTATTGGGCCCAAATGCCAGCCGCGACGTGGACGACGCCAGCGCTGGCGGTTCGATACCGGTTCGACCTTCCCGTGGCGACGGCGGCGCGCGTGATGTTCAACACGCACCAGCCGTATCAGCTCTGGCTGGATGGACAGCCGTTGATCAAGAGTGGCGGTGACGTGCTCAAACCCTCCTTCCACCGCGCGCCCGATGGCCAGCGTGCCGATCTGCCATTGGCCGCAGGAGGACACGAACTGATCGTCGTCATCGAGCCGCCGCGACCCGGCGAGCAGGGGGGATGGATCTGGGGCGTGGGCGATTCGAAGACGCATCAATGGGTTCCATTGACCTTCGCCTGATCGTGAAGAGCAGGCCCGCTTACGCGCGGCCGCGCGGAGCACACGTTTATGCCACCCGTCAGCCCCTTGCCGGAAGCCGATGTCGTCGCGCCTGTCGTAGAGCGAACGCGCAACGCCGAGCAGTCAACCGCAAACTTGGCATCGACCGTTGCGACGTGCATGGAACAGCACGAGCCTCGCAGATTGCTGATGCTCGAGCGAGAGGCGACGCCGTTCCGAGATTTTGATGCGCAGCCCATCGCTCGAGGGTCCGACGTGTACGGTACCTCTGCCATTGCTCACCTGGCGCTGGGGCGAGAAAACGAGCAAGCAAACAAGACGCTTCAGTGGGTCGCTAACTGGTTTGAGCATCCGCATCCGTGGGGGCTCGATCCGCAGGGTGAGCCTGACTTTGCCGCGATCAAGCTGTGTACGGCTTATCATCACTTCGCGCCCAAGGGCCTGTTGACCGAACGCACGCTGCAGGAGGTCGAGCACTTCTTTCTGAACGAGGATTTCCGAAGCAAGTATCACTCCGAAAACCATCACCTGATGTTCCGCACGGCTCGCTACCTGATGGCGCACGCCTATCGGGGCGCGTCCTTTCAGCGGTTCGACCTGACCAGCGAGCAGGTGCTTGCCGAAGATGCCGAGTGGCTGCGCCGGTTTCTTCATTATCGAGCGGTCGCGGGTTGGGGAGAATTCGACTCATCGGCCTACCTGCAAACCGACCTGGAGATGCTCTGCTGTTTGCACGACTTCGCCCCCGATCCCGCTCTTCGCAAGGCGGCAGGGATGATGATCGAATGGCTGCTGGCCGACATGGTCGTAGATTCGATCGACGGTATGCTGGGAGGCGCCCAGGGTCGGGCATACGAGGGGTACGTCTTGGACCATGCCGTGACCCATCTCTACGGGGTTCAGCACCTCTACTTCGGGCTGGGCGACCCATCGCGCACTCGCGCGGCGGTCGAACTGCTGCTGTCGAGCTACCGCCCGCACCCGCTGGTGGTCTCCATCGCGCTCGGTCGGGACGCCCCCTATGAGAACCGTGAGCGCAAGCACCTGCACAACCTGACGGACGTCATGCCCGCCAAGCCGATCGAGGGCAGCATTCGAAAGTACTCTTACTACACGGCTCGCTACGTCCTGGGTTGCGTTCAGCATCAGGACCCGTACCCGGCGGACCAGCCCAAAGCCGCGGTCTATGCGCATCACCAGCAGCACGAGTGGGACTTGACGATCGCCGGTCGAACCGATGCGCGCCTGTTCACCCACCATCCGGGTGTCACCGGCATGCACAACTACTGGACCGGCGACTTTGGCTGTCGATGCGGGAAGCGACTGCAGAACAAATCGGCGATCATCGGGATCTACGACATTCCTGTCGGCCAGAAGTACCAGTTCATTCACGCCTACGTGCCGCGGGTCGCGTTCGACGAGGTCATCGAAGAAAACGGCATCATCTTCGTGCGGATGAAACAAGTCTGCGCAGCCCTGAGACTATCGAGCCCTTATCGTTGGGTCAGCGAGGGGAAGTACGCCGGGAAAGAGGTGATCAGCGCGGGCGGTCGGCACGGCTTCGCCTGCGAGGTTGGACTGATGGACGACTTCGGCGGCTTCGCCAAATTTCGGGATAAAATTGCCGAAAATACGTTCGATTTCGATGTGACGAGCCTGCGAATGGAATATAAGTCCTCATCGGCGGGAAGGCTCTACATCGACGGCAACGGTCGCCGCGAACTGAACGGCGGCCCGATCGATTTAAATTACCCATCGAATGACTGTCCGTACCTGCATTCCGTTTGGCAGGCGCCACACGTTGAATTGTCGCTGAACGACGAACGCCGCGTGCTGGATTTTGCCTTTCTCGATCCACGATAGCGCTGTAGGAGAAACGATCGTTCGGAAGCATCTTCCTGAACTGGATGAAGGGGGAAGATAGGCACGCTGCCAATTCAGACCGAAAAACAATCGGTCAATCTCAAGTTGCGAGCGTGCCAGAGAAAGAGTCGAAGAGGGTTAGGCGCGGTTCATATCGCTCCTGACGTAGCCCAGCACACGTCGTCGAACAACCTTGACGATCAATCACCGTGCCATAATCAATCGCTACTGTACCATGCCGCCCGCCGCGCTGCCGCACTCGGGGCAGCGGGCGGGGGTGGCGCGGAGGTCGTAGCCGCAGTTGGGGCAAAGTCCGTCCTGGCGACTACGGAGCCTCTGCCAAAGGCGACCGAACCTTAAAGTCGGTAAAATGGCAAACAGTATCGTTGGTAGCCAGTATGGGACGACCAACTGTTGGTTCCATACCGTGGCCGGCACGGTGAGTCCTCGATACCTGGCGTCGTAGCCAAAGCCCAAGCGCGCCCACTGGCTCGCACCGGGACGGACCGGCTGCAGGGTTGGATAACCTTGGTCCGGGTACCGTTCGCGTTTAAAGCGAGGCTGGATCTTTGCGTCTTCGCGAAACGATCGGATGCCGTGCGGGTCGGACGTTGGCGAGTGAACGTAGCTGAGGTTGAAGCCTCCTCGCGACGACCGGACGTCGTAGATGCGCCTCACCCAGATTGTCGTGCCCGGCTCATCGCGCAGCCACTGCAGGTAATCGCCCCCGAAATAGCTTCGTGTCTACACTGCCGCAGTCGCCACGCACAGCACGGGCGAAAAGCCGGCGGTGATGTTCAACAACGTCCGCCGCATAACACTTTGCCGTTCAGCGGCCGGCGCACACCGGCTCCCGTCCATCGACCGGCCCCGCGCCGGCCGCGCCCGCCACCGTACCGTCTCGG
The DNA here is from genome assembly GCA_035998445.1 of Tepidisphaeraceae bacterium. NCBI lineage: Bacteria > Pseudomonadati > Planctomycetota > Phycisphaerae > Tepidisphaerales > Tepidisphaeraceae > Tepidisphaeraceae bacterium. Next base: position 13,727 of record DASYHQ010000029.1, read on the forward strand.
CCGGGAGGGGGGCAGGGGGCGGCCATCGGTCATATCTTTGACCCGTCAAGTTACTCCGCCTCAGCCCACACCCTTGGCGGTTCCTCCGGGCCCAGGAACTCTAGATGGATCACGTTGGGATTGCAGCACACGGGGCAGTCCTCAACGTACTCCTGATCGCTGCCGGCCGAGAGGTCGAGCGGGATCTCGATCTGCTCGCCGCAGCTCGGGCAGACGTAGGCGCCCTCATCGATCCGACGGCGGCGCTTTGGCTTCTTCTTCCTCATTATCGTTCGTCATCCTACCGTCGTGGACGAGGCCCACCGCCGCGGTCCGGGCCAGCGGCGGGTTATACCGGTGCTCCGACTCGCCATGCGCGTCAACTAAAGCCGAGCTCGCGGACGATCAGTGTATTGGGATGGATCAGCTGCGGTGGCTTCCCGACGACACGTGCCAGCTCAAGGCGTACGCGACTCCAACTGCTATGCGGGACGCTGACCTTCTGGGCGGAACACATGCCGACAATCCACGAATGCAGATCGCCGGCGGTGATCTGCTCTTTCGTCCGGCCGTTCTCGAGCACGTTCACGTCCTTCTGATCGATCTTGATGCCGAACGATTTCTCGATGCGAAAAGTAAAATCGAGCAAATCCATCCCCACGGAGCCACCTGTTGCAACGAGATAACGGACCGACGTCGAATGGCCGGCCCGGCGCCGGCCACTTTTCGAATAACAAGGACCGTTCCGCGGGCGAGGAAAAGGGGACATCCAGAATATCCACACAGGATCGTTGACGGGCCAACACCGCGAACGGATATTCTGGATGTCCCCTTTTCGCCCCCCGACGTAGCCGTCGTCCGCGACTTCAAAGTACCACCAGGATGTTCCCCAAACGTCGTGCGCGTCGCCGCGGGACTCGTTCCAGTGGAACTTGAAGTAACGCATGAGGAAGGATAACGGGACAGGTCCAATTACTCATTTACCTGAGGAAGGATAACGGGACAGGTCCAATTACTCATTTACCTGGACCTGTCCCGTTTTCCGTTTCCGTTTTCTGTTTTCCGCGGTCACGCCAGTTCCGCCTCCGGTAAAATAAAGGTGACGCACATCGAATCCGAGTAATCGATCTGCGTCACCTTTTCCGTCTCCGACGATCTCCCGAGCGCGTGGCCATGCTACCCGCCTAAGGGGGGAATGGTTGTTGGAGACCGCGTTTCGTTCGAGCGAACGTGATTTTCCTTCGAGCAAAAACGACTTTCCTTCGAGCAAAAGGGATTTTCCTTCGAGCAAAAATGACTTTTGCTCGAGCAAAAAAGACTTTTGCTCGAACAAAAGGGATTTTCCTTCGAACAAAAAAGACTTTTGCTCGAGCAAAAAAGACTTTTGCTCGAACAAAAGAGACTTTTGTTCGAAGGAAAATGACTTTTGCTCGAAGGAAACTACGTTTTGCGCGGGCGGTGGGTGGGGTTCAACGGGCGAGGCGGGGGATATCAGTACTGAAAACGCGGGTCTGTGGCCACACAGTCTCCCGTGTGTTGCGGACCAGTCATCGGGGCTGTGGGCCGAGAAGGCCCCGGGATACGTTGCGGCGCGCGGCACGGCCACGCCGTGGGTGACGGCGGTCGAGTAGACCTGGTTCACGAACGTCGGCGCCGCGACGGTGACGGCGGGAATGCCCAGGTACTCGGCAGCGATGCTCGACCCGGTCTCCTTCGGCGTGCAGAGCCCGCACCCGCCGT
>DASYHQ010000030.1 GCA_035998445.1 Tepidisphaeraceae bacterium
CCGCATATAACTTCGCTAAGCGACTCAAAACCCTGCATGGCCTCACGCCCCACGAGTTCATCTGCAAGAAGTGGCTTGAAGACCCTAGCCAGTTCCATTCAGATCCGAACCAGCACATGCTGGGACTGTACACCTAACCTCTCCCGGAGTACCGGGAGAGGGACCGGACGGATTCGCGCCTCACTCGACCGACACCCACCCTGAGCGACGCCAGCCCACCCTGCTACCAACTCATAAATAATTCTCCTCTTGGCGCTCTTGGCGTGCTTGGCGATCTTGGCGCGAGTCCCCGCATCTCGATAACCCACGTTCCCGCATCCATCACCCTGCCGGGCACCTTATTTGCACCGCATTACCTGAGCCCGATTCTCGCTGGTAAACGGTATCGGCGGTGGCGTTCTGTCGGGGTGGGATGTCAAACGGAGGTGAATGATGCCAGTAGACGCACCTGCACTCGTGGCCGCGTTCGATCATCCCAGCCAGGCGCATGCCGCGATCGTGGAACTGGAACGGGCCGGCTTTTCCCATGACGACGTCGGATACATGACGCAGGACGCCAAGCCAATGGTCGGCGGCACCATCGTCGACGCACCCGCGGCCGATGCGCGCGGGGCACTTAGCGGCGCCATCACCGGGGGCATGGTCGGTGGCGTGCTGGCGGCGGCGGTCTCCATCCTCGTGCCCGGCGTCGGGCCCGTATTGGCCGGCGGTGTGCTGGCGGCGTTCTTCGGGGGCACGCTGGCCGGCACCGCGGTCGGGGGCATTCTTGGCGCGCTGCAGGGACTGGGTTTGTCCGAGGAACACGCCGCCGTTTACGAACGGCACTTCCAGCAGGGCCGGGCCGTAATCGTCGTGAAGCCGGGCGATCGCACCGGAGACGCCGAGCAGGTGTTGCGCCGCCATGGCGCCCTCGACCTGCACACCGAACCGGGCGCGGTGGTGCCGCATACCGATGCGTCTGGAATCGACTCGCCTCGCGCTTAAGGCTGGCGGACAAAGCCCCCGTCGCCTCGCGTGCACTTGTCATCACTTGTCATCCCGATGGGAGCCTTGGCGACCTGAGGCATCTTCCACGGCCCGCACCGTCAGCCAGTCGAGATCCCTCAGGTCGCCTTAGGCTCCCTTCGGGATGACAACCGCGCGTGCGGGTACTCACTTTGATCCGTCGAAGGGTGCCGACCGCGTTCCCCGAAAACTTTTGGGGTTGGCAATTCTGTTGCAAAGCACGACGCTAAGCCGTGGTTGAACTCGTTTGGCTACCGCGTCGCGGTACGGCAGACGTTGGTCCGAAATTTGCCACAGGAGACAGACTATGACCATGCACAACAAATCAGTCGGCACGGGCCTTTCCATGCTCGGTGGTATCGCGGCCGGGGCGGCGTTGATGTACCTGCTGGACCCCGAGGAGGGTCAGGCCCGCCGCGAGAACCTCTCGAAGTCCGCCAATGATGCGCTGTCGAAGGCCGGCACGTCGCTGGGCGCGCTCGGCACGGTCGCGGCGTCGTCGCTGCACTCGGCGACCGAGGGAACCGGGTCGGCCTGGTCGACGCTGGCCGACAAGGCCCGTGAACTGGCGCAGTCGATCGGTGAACACGCCAGCACCGCCACGTCGACCGCGGCCGCCGCCGCCACTGCCGCCGGCGCGACCGGTTACGCCGCCGCCCGCGACACGGCGTCCGACTGGGCCAACCGCGCCTCGACCAGCGCCCGCAACGCCTACGACTCGGCCAGCCATTCCGCACGCAACGCGTACGATTCGGCCCATCATTCCGCCCGCGACGCCTACGACAGCGCCGCCGGCACGGCCAGCGAATATTACGACGACGCCCGGGCCCGGGCGGGCTACGAAGAGGAATCGTCCTACGCCGCCCCCGTCGCCATCGGCGCCGGCACCGCCGCCCTGCTGGGCGCCGCGGCCGTCTACTTCCTGGATAAGGAAAAGGGCGCCGACCGCCGCCAGCAGGCCGTCGATTTGCTGAACAGCGTCGTCGTCAACACGCGCTCGCTCGCCCACCGCCTGGCCGACGAGGTGAAGGGCCAGGTGAACCAGTACAGCCAAGGTCAGGGCCAGGGCCAGCCGATGGACTACGCCACCAGCGACGACTACGTCGACGCCGGCCCGGAAGTGGGTCGCACGGACGTGTCGGGTGGGTCCGACGTGTCGGCATCCGACCGCGCGACGATGTAAGTCGCGACACGTTCACGAATACGCAACACAGCCGCCCGTCTCACCTTGAGACGGGCGGCTGTGTTCATTCAGGCATCGCTCCGCACGTAGCATGGGCGTCTCGCCCATGCGTGTGGACTGGAACGGAAAATGCAATTTTATGGCAGCCGCGCTGTCCAAGCCGCCAGTTGCAAATCTGATCTTTCGGCCTCATGACGTGCATGGGCGAGACGCCCATGCCACGGCCAGAGTCCGCATCGGCCCTGATTCGGTTCTCTACGCCGCCGCCGACCGTTGCCGCACGGCTTCGTCCCACCCGCCGCCGGACGCCCTGTAGAGCGTGACGCGAAGGCCGCGCGAGGTCGTCCTCGTGCAATGTCGCTTCCATTCGATGCCACGCCGCGTGACTTGCATGGATAGGACCTCGTGCGAAGGGCGTGCGATGTCCCGTTTGATGCGTGTGATGTCACATTTCATGCGTGTGATGTCACTTTTGATGCATCGTCTGTCACGTTTGATGCATGCGATGTCACGTTCAATGCATGCAACGTGACATCCGATGCATGCAATGTGACATCCCATGCATGCAACGTGACATCGCATGCATCAAACGTGACGCGAGATGCATGTAACGTGACGTCGCATGCATCAAACGTGACATCGCATGCGGTTTTCGTGACGCCGCACGCCTGAAATCTTCAGCGCAACGCCGCACCGTGACGGGACGATCAGGTTAACGTGACGCGAAACGCGGTTATCGTGACTGCAGTGCGACGGGGGACGTGGCCGATAAGAAGAACACCCATGCGACCGCGCAGCATCCATCCCCCCATGACGCCCGCCGAGCGGCAGGCCAAGAGCCGCGCGATCAAGAAGGGCACGTACTACACGATCCCGTCCATTCCGTGCGACCTGCCGCCCCACCTGTTGCCGAACGGCGACCCCAATCCATTCTCCCCCCACGCGGCGTTGCCGGCGCCGCAGCCGTTGCCCGCGTTGCCCGCGCCGCCCGAGACGGCGATCCAGAAGAAGCCCGCATCCCCCGCCTCAGCGCTGGCGCGGCCCGAAGCGCCCGCCAGCGCCACCGACGACGATGGGCTGCGCATGAGCCTTCCCCCCGCCGTCGCGGCCCGGCTGCACTGGCTGCTGGATCGGCACGAGGCCGGCAAGACCCTCACCGCCGCCGAACGCGCCGAGGCACAGGGCCTGATCGACATCGCCGACTACTTCGCCGTCCAACGCCTGCGCAATCGCCTGGCAGCTTAGCGCGACATTCGCTTAGAGCGTGTCATGCACTTTCGGGGTCAGTAACGCAGGCATGACGGCGCTGGGTGCCACGGTTTGGTACTCCAAGCCGTGCCTGCGTGTACCAGCACGGCTTGGAGTACCAAACCGTGGCACCCAATCTGGAAAGTGCATAACACGCTCTAGGTGTACAGTCCCAGCATGTGCTGGTTCGGATCTGAATGGAACTGGCTAGGGTCTTCAAGCCACTTCTTGCAGATGAACTCGTGGGGCGTGAGGCCATGCAGGGTTTTGAGTCGCTTAGCG
>DASYHQ010000031.1 GCA_035998445.1 Tepidisphaeraceae bacterium
GGCGAAGGAGAGCAGGACGTTGAGCGTCAGCCGGCCCATGCTGTGGGTCGTGTTGAAGTGCTGCGTCACGCTGACGAAGGCGACCTTGTGCCGGTCGAACACCTCCATGAGCTTGGCGAAGTCGAGGAGGGATCGGCTGAGACGGTCGACCTTGTAGACGACCACGCAGTCGACGAGCCCCGCCTCGATGTCCTTCATCAGCCGCTGGACCGCCGGCCGTTCGAGGTTGCCGCCGGTGAACCCGCCGTCGTCGTAGCGGTCGGGCAGGCAGACCCAGCCCTCGGCCCGCTGGCTGGCGACGTACGCTTCTGCACTCTCCCGCTGGGCGTCGAGCGTGTTGAACGCCTGCTGCAGCCCTTCCTCGGTGCTCTTGCGGGTGTAGATGGCGCAGCGGATGGTCTTCTTCGGTTCTTGTGTCTTTCTCATTTGCTGTTCCCTTCGTTGTTGAGGAGGTTGAAGAACCCGTAGCCGTTCCAGTGGCTGCCGGTCACGGCCTTGGCCACGGCGCTGAGGCTGCGGTAAACGGTGCCGTTCCACTCGAAGCCCTTCGGGAGCACGGTTACCTGGATCAGCCGGCCCTGGTACTGGCGTGTCAGCACCGCCCCGGGCATCGGCAGGGCCGGGAGCGTCACCGTCTGGCTCACGGCGGGCGTCCGCGGCACGGTTGTGCGAAGGTCGGCGTCGCGGGCGATCTCGGCCGCCCTGTTGCGGGCCCGCTCGCTCAGGCCCCCCTCCGCCAGCGACTGCACCCGCCAGCCGATCCGCTTGATCAGGTAGTCCTTGTTGCCGCTGCGGGACGGCTCGGCGAACACCTCTGCGTACTTCTGCCGCAGCTGCGTGGGGCTCAGATGCTGGAGGGCCGCCAGTTCGGCCTTCACGTTGCTACTCATGCGTAACTCCTTTGCTCTCGTTCGTGTTAACCACGCAGTCCATGTGTCCATGAGCCGGGCGACACATCAAGTCGGAACCCGAGTGGAAAGGTGGCGGAAGATTGGAGTGGCAGTCCGGGCCGAGGGTGTGATGGCGGTGCAGGCGCAGCACGCCGCGGGCGAGGATCGCGGCCACCTCCATAAGGCGGTCCTCCACGCTCATGTAGGACGGGTCGGTCGGGTCGAGGTACGCAGCCATCGGCGCACCTTCAGTAGGAGGCGATGCCCGCAACGACCTTCCCTTTGAGACGGGTGAGCTGCCTGGCAACAGATTGGTGGGACCAACGCGAGGTCCCCTACCTGTTAACTACCGGGTTGGGGGGAGGAAGGGGTGGGGAAAGGTGAAAGTAGAAACGGAAACGTGTTTGAGCAACGCAACGCGTTGCACACGCGTTAGTGGCGGGATTGAAAAGTGCGACGGTAGCTTGTGGGGGTGGTGCCCAAGGCGGCGCGGAACAGCTCGGCCAAGCGTTCGGCATTGGCGACGCCGCTGCGCTTGGCGACGCCGGAAATCGGCAAGTCGGTGTTTGCCAGCAGGTCGCGTGCCCGCTCCAGCCGCACCCTGCGAATCTCGTCATGCGGCGTGCGACCCAGCACCGCGACGAACTTCTGCTCCAGACTGCGTCGTGACATAGGCACCTGCTGCAGGACGTCGGAAACGCGGATCGGCCGGACTGCGTTCGCACGCAGCCACCGCACGGCGGCTACTAAGTCTGGGTCGTCCAGCGCGAGTACGTCGCTGGACGCCCGCGCCATTACCCCGACCGGCGGCAGCAGCACTGACCCAGCCGGCGGGGGCCCGCCTGCCATCAGCCGATCGAGCAGTGCAGCGGCCTCAAACCCGATCCGTTCGGTGGGCAGCGCGATGCTGGTCAGCGGTGGCCGAGCGTACGGGCAGAGCAGTTCGTCGTTATCGACCCCGACGATGGCCAACTGTTCCGGCACCCGAACGCCAGCCTGCGTCGCCGAGTCCAGCAAGCGCAGCGCCCGCTCGTCGTTGGCCGCGAAGACGCCGCAGGGCTTGGGCAGGTCCCCCGCCCATCGCTTCAGCAGCTTGTTTCCACCGGCCCACGTCGGCAACTCGATCCACGGCTCAGCGGGCGTGGTTTCGGCCGAACGGTACCGACGGTAGTCCAGCACGTCGCATTCGAACCCCGCGGCACGCACTGCCGCGACGAACGCCGCCTGCCGTTCGTCGCTGTACGCCTCACCGGGAAACCCCAGGAACGCGAAGTGCCGCAGGCCACGGTCGATCAGGTGCTCGGCCGCCAGCCGTGCGATCGCCTGCTCGTCAACGCCGACCTTCGGAATGCTACATCCCGCGATCGCGTTGCCCGTATCCACCGCGGGACACCCGATCGCTCGGACCGCCTCCATCATCTCCCGGCGGAAGATCAGCGCGACGACGCCATCGATCGGCAGTTGCGCGATGATGTCGCGGACGTTGGACGGCACCGGGTCGGTCCCGACGTACACCCACGGCAGCCGCCGAGCCTGCACGTAGCGCTGCAGGCCCAGCAGCACGCCATGTTGGTAACCCACCATGCGCTCGAACAACAGCAATACCCGCCTTGGAGAGGGCTCAATCGTTGTCATGTCAACAGTTTAACACGCGACGCCACGCGCTTGCGCGATTTCGTAGAAGTTCTGCGCAAAGACGCAGATGGCGTGATGTAATCTTTGTCCGTCGCCCACAGATAGGTTCCGTGGACGGCGGTGGCTCACATCAAAAATGCATCCCGCGACGATCGCGGGCGGAGGAACGAATGGCAGTGTCAAAGCTGAAGGTTAACCGTTGGGGTTCGACGGCGTGCGGGCTTGTCGTGCTGGCGCTGGCGCCCGCGGCGGCGCGGGCGGCGCTGGTCGCCAGCGACATGGCGTCCAACCCCACCTACAGCGTTGGGCAGGCGTACAACGGTCTGAACGGTGGGACCGGCTTCCAGCCGTGGTCGACGATTCCGACCGTCAATTACGGGTCCAACAACGGCGCGCCGGTCAACGGTCCATCCGATGCCGGCAACTCGCTGGGCGCCACCGCGTTCAGCCTCTACGCGTTCAACAACAACGGCGACAACGGATCCGCATTCGCGACCCGCGCGTTCACGGACAACTCTGGCACTGGTGCCGGGGCGCTCGACGCGGGGCAGACGTTCTCGTTCGACTTCGACAACCGCCTCATCGCCACCGGTAGCACCGTCGGCTTTGAACTGACCGACGCGACTGGCGCCGCCGGCTTCCGGTTCGACTTCCTCGGCGGTGGCGACGATTACCGCACCACCGATGCCGCGGGCACGACCGAGCTGACCGGGTTCGGGTACACCGGCAGTGGCCTACGGTTGTCGGTCACGCTAACGGGTGCCGACACCTACTCGTTCACCGCCACGAAGCTCAACGGAGGTCAGAGCGTAACCACCGTCGGCACACTGGCGGAAAACGCTGGGTTGGATCGAGTGCTGGTCTTCAACCGTCAGGGTGGTGACCAGAGCGACCTGAACTTCACGAACCTCGCGGTGACCACCGCCGTGCCGGAACCCGGCACGATGGCGATTGCCGCGGTGGCGGCCGGTGGGTTGCTTGCTCGCCGTCGGCCTCGCTAAGGCCGGGCGCTGGGCGGGACCGGGCAGGGCGCGTGGGCGACACGCGCCCCTGTCCGGCGCAAGTCGCTGCCGCCCGCACGCATCGCAGCCAACCGGGAGTATTGTTATGGCTACCCTTCGGCCGCATCGGCACGCGTTCACCCTCGTCGAGTTGCTCGTCGTGATCGGCATCATCGCGCTGCTGATCAGCATGTTGCTTCCCGCATTGCAGAAGGTGCGTGAGCAGGCATCGCTCGTGCAATGCATGAGCAACCTGCGGCAGACGGGCCTGGTCCTGCGAATCTACGCCGGCGACCACAAGGACTTCCCCTATTACACGTACCCCGGCGCGCCCGATCCCGCGCAGCGGCAGCACCCTGCGTTCCCCGTCTGGGGCGGGTCGTGGTCGGGCACCATGAACCGGCTGGAGGTGCTGCCGCTGCTTCGGAACCTTCGATACCTCGGGTCGTACGAGGTCGCGTTCTGCCCCAAAGCGTGGGCGCAAAAGAACTTCAGTTGGACGCCAAATTCGACCGGCGGATTGGACCAGTTCACGATGGACGGTGGTGCGGGCGGCTGGGAGATCAACTATGCGTGGCAACCGAAGCACTCCAATGGTGGCGCGGTGAATGGCGCGCATCAAAGCGCCGGCGAGTACATGTACCTCGGCCCCGGCACCGCGGGCACCTGGTGGAACTGGGAGGCCGTTTCGCCGCGACTGTCTCAGGAGTTCGGCAATCGCTCGCCCTTCCCCGCCGACCGCATCGCCGAATGGACCGGCGTCCACGCGAACGGCCGGGTCACGATCTGGGGTGGTAGCAGTCACGTTATTGCCCCGACGTACAGTGGGAAACGCGTGCCGTTGATGGGCGAGGGCGCCGTCTGTCCGGCCAACGGCAGCGAACCGTCCGCCGGCCCGCACAAGTCCAAGCCGCGCCCGTCCATGTCGTGGTCCCAAGAAGGTGGCGAGTTGAACTACTTGTTCACAGACGGTTCGGTCGTCACCTACCCGTACAACTTCTGATCTTCGCAGCTCGCGCACGCCTTCGCCCGGGCGTCGATCGTTGCGTGCGTCTGCCAGGTCACGTCCTTTCCGATTATGACCCGGGCGCGCGTGTCTCACGGACTACGAGTGCTGAGTACCAGCCGTCGCAACGGGTCGCTCGGGCCTCAACACGCTCCTGCCCCCTCCCGGCCGAGACGGTACGATGGCGGGCGTGGCCGGCCGGTGGGCTCGGGGCAGTTGTTCCGTTAACGGAGGTCCAACTGCCGAACGGCGCGCACCAGCGCCAGTCGGCGGCACAATCGTGACGCGCCCCCCGCGTTCGCACTCGTCCATTTTGGAAAACGGAGGCACGCCTGCAGGGCGATTGTGTTTCCGTGACTCCCCGGTAGAGTTCCACCACCTCGAACTCAGGACGCTTATGTTGCTGCGGGTCTCAGTAGTCGGCTTGCTTGTTCTTGCGCCGCTCGTTCGTGGGGCCGACGCCGCCACGGTGGCGATCGAGGCGCCCGCGGCGCTGCAGTTACAGGTGCTGTTGTACGACGAGCCGGAGGGCGCGTTCGTCCCGGGGGCGCCGGGGACGATCCGCGTCGGGTACAACTCCAACGACGTGGTGTACGACAGCCGCGGGGTGTACGAGTTCTTCCTGCCCACCCTGCCGACCGGCGGGACGTACACGGCGGCCGAGGTCCGGTACGTGGTCGCCAACACGCGCACGGAGACTTACGACATCGGGACCGAGGTCCTCGTCTACGGGTCACAGTTGCAGTTCTCGCCCTACGCCGGCAACGGGCGGTACGACGAGAGCGACGGGTACGAGTTCGGCGACAGCGCGTTAAGCGACGAGATCGTGACGACCGGGCCGCGCAGCACCGCGCTGAACGTCGGCCGCGTCAACGCGCTGTCGTCCGGCGGCACGACGTGGCTGGGGATCAACGCGGCGCAGGCGGATGAGAAGATCACGTACCACACCGACCTGTCCCGCGGCGGCGGCGCGGCAGGGGCGGCGCCGAGCATCGTCTACACCGCGAGCGTGCCCGACAGCGGCACGCTCATCACCCGGCCGCTGTTCGACCGGCTCGCCAGCACCACCGGCGGCACCGCCGGACCGTTCAGCGGGTCCGAGGAGGATTCCGAGATCAGCACCGTCGAGCTCGGCAACGTGCTGCGCCGCGGCGTGCAGGAGTACAGCTTGGCCGGACTGCCCGACGGTGCGACGGTCACCGGCGCGACGCTGACGCTGAACGTGACCGGCTCGACCGGTGCCGACGGCCTGTACGCCGAGCCACGCATCTACGGCTACGTCGGCAACGGCGTCTTCAACTCTGCCGACGCGCTGACGACCAATGCCACGTTGCTAGGGACGGGCACGACGGTCGACCGGTTCGGTGAGTACCTGATCACCCTCGACCCCGCCGCCCTGCAGGACCTGCTGGCCGTCGGCGACACGATCGGCCTGATCGTCCGCAGTTCGTCGGATAGCAGCATCTTCCGGTACGCCACCCTTGAGGGGGGCGACGGCGCAGCGTTGAGCGTCGCCTACGCGGCGGTCCCCGAGCCAACCACGGTCGCCCTCCTCCTGCCCGCGGCCACGATGCTGCTGCGCCGACGTCGCACGCAGACGGCGTAACGCCGAGCCGGAGTTCACTTGAGCGAGCGGAGCACGACTTCGCCCAACCGCGCGACAGGCGGGGGCTGACCAGCTGGCGCCGCAGAACGCGCGGTCGTCTCCCCACTGCCCCTCCCGGCCGAGACGATAAGATGGCGAGGTGCTGGCGCGGGCTAGGCCGGTGAATGCTGGTCCGTTATCCTGCATGTTGCGATGCACGGTCAAGCGCTCCCCAACGGTTCGTCAAGATGTCCGACAACGACGCCGTCCATCCTGATGCATCCCCACCACCGATCGGCCAAGCCGAGCTGCGCCACATGATCAGCCGCGGCGACCCTGCAGAAGTCGGAGCCGCGATCGAGGCCGGCGCCGACGTGACCTATAAGGCCGGCCATGGGTACGATGCACTATTGGACGCAGTCTACGGCCGAGAAGTCGGCCGCGACCCGCGGCTGCTCGAGCTGCTGTCGTTACTCGTCGCCAGCGGTGTCGACCTCTCAGGCATCAGTTCCTACGGTGAATCAGCGTTGCGCGTGCTATCGCGGATTGGCCGCTTCGACGCGGTCGCGCTGCTTTTGGATGCTGGGGCGGACGCAGGCCACCTCGGTTGGAAGCCGCTCATGGAGGCTGTAGCGCTTGGGTCGCTCTCTGACGTTCGGGCCCTTCTTGAACAGGGAGCACCCCGGGAGGATCGCGACTGGTGGTCACGCACGCCATGGTTGATCGCGCTGCTGACCGGCGACGCGGCCAAGGCACAGTTGCTGCTCGATTGCGGGGCAGACTTCTCGGCGATCGGCCGCTGCGGTCAACCGCCGTTGTTCTACGCGATCGCCCGGCACGACCCGGCGATGCTGCGTTGGCTCTTGGACCGGGGAGCGGACGTCCACCGGACAAACGAGTTCGGCACGACCGCGCTGATCGAGGCAGTCGAACAGGACGACCTTGAATGCGTTGACGTCCTGTTGCAAGCCGGTGCCGACGTCGCGGTCGACGCTGGCACCGGCACGGCCCTCTACAACGCCACGTCCCGCGAGGTCATCGTGCGCCTGCTCGCGGCGGGCGCCGATCCGACCGACCTGCCGCACGCGGGTCAGCGAGCCCTTCTTGGCTTGCCACCCATCAATGGTGAGGTTTTAGCGACCGCGTCGTCCGATGACGTCCGACGAGCGCCGACGCGACGCTTTGGTACCGGCAATCCCGAACGGATGGACTACGCGTTCTGGCAGGCAATGCTACGCAGCGGGACCTACGCCTACGAGACGCGTCGTCGCTTTCCCGCAGCGTGCGGTGACATGAGCGATCCGGTCTGGTGTGCGCAGCGGTTCGGCCAGTCGTTCACGCTGCTGCCCGACGGGCGGGCGATCCAGATCGGCGGCGAACACGAGGACCACTACGACCCGGACTTCTGCATCTACAACGATTTGTTCGTCCACGACCGCGACGGTTCGATCTCGATCTACGGCTACCCGGAGTCCGCGTTCCCGCCGACCGACTTCCATACGGCCACGTTGGTCGGCGATTCGATCTACGTGATCGGGCGCCTCGGGTACGCCGGCACCAGAGGGTATGGCGAGACGCCGGTCTACCGGCTCGACGTGCAGACGATGCGACTGGAACGAGTGGAGGCTGGCGGCGAGGCGCCCGGCTGGATTTACCGGCATCGCGCGACGCTGGTGGGCCCGGGCTCGATCCGGGTCTGGAGCGGCACGACCATCTCGCGGATCGCAAACGACGAAGTGCACGAGAGGAACCAAAACGTGTTCGTGCTCGACCTCGACAGGCTCATGTGGACGCAGGAATATTAGGCCGAACGCGTCTGGCGATGATCCCTCAGGCGCGATTCCGAACTGGGTTAGCCGCGCTCCCCCGATCCCGACACGGTTGTTAACTGGCAGCCAGAAATAGAGTCGAGAGTCCGAGAGTTCTCAGGTGCGGAACGCTAAGACGGTCGGACGTGACGGTAGAGCCACGCTCTCTCCCCTTCTCGGCCGAGAGCGCCAAGGAGGAAAACCCGCAACTTCAGTCCGAAAACGAGCGAACCCCGTTAACTGGGTTAGCGGGGTTCGTCGCAAACTTCTATAACGCCTTGCCAGATAAGAAGTTATGAAGCTCCCCGTGCCTAACCCTCTTCGAACTTTCTCTGGTATGAGAACAGCGTTTTCAGATGACGATCGTGGATGAGGCTGCACATTTCCTTACCGCCGGTAGCATGCCGCTGAGGGCAATTTGTTAGCATTCCGCGCTCATGCACGTCCTCCAAGCACCGCTCAAACTCTGCGTAGTGGCCTTCCAACTCTAACAACGTCATCTCGCCAGCCGCGTGGTTCCGCACGTCGTAGGCGAGGCCGCTGGTAGCGACGCGGGGACGACGGGGCATCAGGCCACGGTACTCAATGCCGAGGAATGCTATCGACCGCCACGGTCTGATCGCTTCACTGATAACCCGTTCGCCACGGCGTCGCCGCCGAACTCGAGTTGTAGCGTGCCTCCGTCGACGCTAACGGTCGGCTTTTTTAGCACGAACGCCCGGAACTGGCCGCCGGCCTGTTTGAAGATGTCGATCTTGTCAGGCGAACCCGCCCCGACCTTCACCTCGAACGGGCGAACGCCGGCGGCATCGTTCGGCGCGTATGTCTCGGCGAAGTGAACTGAGACGTCATATTCACCATCCGGCAGCGGCACGGCGTAGGTGAACTTGTCGCCGTAGATCTCGCTGAGGTAGACCTGCGGCGCTGTCGTATTTCCGATCGCGTGCGCCAGGCGATTCACCACGGTGCCACCGCTGCGGCCGTACGCCTTGTCGCTGATGCGTTCTTGGTCTGAAAGCCAGACGTTGCCTTCGCCGTCGCGATACTCCGAAGCGGCGCCAAAGTTGATCCGCGCGGTCCCCCCACCTTGCAGCGTGTGGAGCAGCTTCCGCTGATTCACCATCGCCTTGCTGAGCACGTCGGACGAGGCGATGCGCATCCCAATTTCCCAGCTACCCATCAGCCGGTGAAGCGCGGGCCCGTCATTCGCTGCGATCGCATCCCGCAATGCCGTGACGTGCGGTGGCTCAAGCAGCTCGTTGGTAACTGCGTCGTTCAAGGCCGCCTCGGCCCGCTGAACCAACTGGGCCAGCACGTCGTCGGTCACTGCGAAGTCGCATCGGATGGAATCGGGATCGCCACCGGTGACGAAGAGGACGCGCATCTCGTTTGCTGGCAGGTCCAGTCCAAAGCTTCGGACTGCACCATCCGTGCTAACCGTCAGCCGCCGGTCCATCACCTTGTCGTCCACGCTCGTGGCATCGGATAGCACCACGCCCTGAACCGGATACGGCGTGTTGTTGATCAGCCGCAGCCAATGCCCGCCGGCCGCGGGCGCGATCTGCGCGGTAATGCCGCGGGCGCGGTCTTCGGCCAGTGGCTCGAAGTCGACCTTTGGGGTCGCGTAAAGCGCCTTGGCAAAGCGACGGTGCTGCGGGCCGAAGCTCATCTCCAGGTTCTGGTCGATCCAGCCGAAGATGACCGTATCGACGGGGGCATGAGCAAACACGTCGACGAAGTCATCCATCGCGTTATCTTCGATGCCCCGGGCAATGAAGACGCCGCGCGCCGTGGTCGACCAGATCCACCGGTCGGCCGCGCCGGCCGGGCAGTCCATCTCGTCCAGCGCGCCCGACACGGTAAACGCGCCCGCCTTGCGAACGGCGGCATGGGTACCGGAATTCAACATCGGCCCGCGACGGTTGATGAAGTTGCTGCCGGGCTGCGGGCTCTGCCAGCCGGGCGTGGTGAAGCCCGGGACCATCCGGATGCCGCTGTCGGGCGGGTACGCATCAAGGTCCACCTCGAACTGGTAGTACAGGTCCTCCGCGTCCGAATCGCGCTGGGCCCGCGTGGACTCGACCGTGTCGAACGGGTTCTGGTCCACCCGCGTGCTGCGCGGCGCCACCAGCAGCTTCCACGACGGCGAATCCTTCGTGATGATGTCGCGAACGTCCGTCAGCGCCTGCTCCATCTTCTCGGCGCGCCACTTCATCCAGGCGCCCTTGTGCTGGCCCATGAGCGCGTCGTAGCGCTTGCCGAACCGCTTGGGGTCGTGCGGGTCGATGTCCAGCTTGATGCCCCGTTCCCTCTCGAACATCGAGACCGTGTAGTCGTCGTAGCCGATGTCGGTGTTCACCTGGTTGCGGAACAGCGACCGGTTGAACCCCGGCATCCACCAGAAGCCCGCGGGCATGTAGACGCCGGCGACCGGGCCGACGTCCTTGTAGCGGTCGTGGATCTCGCCGATCACGCCGTGGAAGTACTTCTGGACCGTGGGGTGCAGGAAGTTGGCGCTGCCCCACGTGCGCGTCGAGATCGAGCGCCCGTGCTTGTCGGCCAGTTGCAGCGTCGGCTCGCCGAGCCACGCGCGCCGGTCGCTGGTGGTGTCGACGCCGTCGACGGCGTAGGCGGGGTCGTACGTGTACTCGAAGCCGAGGTAGACCTTGATGCCATTGTGGGCGTACATCTTGATGCCCAACGCCATCGCGTCGAAGTCTTGGTTGGCGATGTACTCCGACGGGCGCGACAGCGGCACGTGCGGCTCGCTGTACATGTAGGCGCCTTCCACCGTCATGTTCTGGCCCTGGAAGCGCAGCCACCGGATCTTGCGCTCGAAGATGCGGTACCAGTGGTACCACGCGTCGCGGTGGCCGTTCAGCGGGATCGGCGGCGCGGCCTCGATCGGGTTCTCCGACCCAAGCGAACGCGTGTTGACCGTCATCCGTTCCAGGTGATACCCGAACTCGCGCTCGCTCTCGGGGACCTGAAGCGCGGGCAGCCCGCCCTCGATGCGGTAGACGTTGATCTCCGCCGCGGCGGCGCGGTTGAGGTCGAGGCCGTTCATCACGACGACGCCCGCCGCCCCGCCCACGGGGTAGTAGACGTAGCGGATCTTGCGCAGCGTGTTGGTCAGCGGGTAGATCGCGCCGGTCTTGGCGCTGCCGGTGGTGTTCCATCCACCCATGCCCAGCGGGTTGTTCCAGAAGTGCAGCGGGAGCGCCTCCACGACGCCGGAGTAGATCGTCCGCGTCTCGTCATCGGGCACGACGATCTCGACTAGATGCGGCTTGCCGCGCTCCAGCGGTGGCAGGCGATAGCTGAAGTAGTCGCGGTACTGCGGACCGGTCTCCCGGTAGGTCATGCCGTTGGCGGTCCGGACGTGCCCCAGGTTCAGGCGCGGCTTCTTGTTCATGCCCGCGTGGTCGAGGAACTCATCGGGGTCCGGCTCGGCCGTGCAGTCGATGTGGACCACGCGCGTCAGCCGCTTCTCCAGTTCCTGCTCGAACGTCGACAGCGGCAACCGGTCCTGCGCGACGGGTCCGATGATGACCAACTCGTCACGCCGCGTGTCGACCGGCTGGCCCTGCGGATCGAAGAGCGTCCAGATCAACCGGTACGGCCCCACCTTGCGCGTGTTCAGCGCAACGGTGTGCTCGTTGAAGTCCCCGGCCGCTTTGGGCCCGCCGGCCGATGCGGTCTCGACGCGATCCTCGGTGCCCGCGCGGAAGGCCTCCACCTGGACGCGGTGTCCTGCTGGCAGCCCCGCCGGCAGGCGGACGGAGAAGGTGGCCGGTTCGCTGTGATCGAAGAGCGGGTACTGCCGGCCGGCGGGCGAGACGTCGAGCAAACCCATGTGCCGCGGGTCGTACGGGTCGGCGACCTTCGTGTTATCCCACATTCGTCCCATGGGCGGGCCGGCCAGCTTGGCCGCGTCCCACTGGGAATCGTCGAAGTCCGCCTGCATCCAGTTCGGATGTTCCTTCAACGTCGTCTTCCACTCGGTGTCGGCCAGGATGCGCGTGACGCCGCCGTCGCGGGAGATCGCCACGCCCTCAAACAGGATGTTGCGCACCGCATCCTTGGCCCAGAAGTAGTGCTGACGGTGGTAGGCGATCGTGTTTGCGCCGGCCTTCAGGTGCGGCGTCAGGTCGACGTGACGAATGCCGTGGGCCGGATAGACGAAGTTGCCGGAGTCGACCTTCGCGCCGTTGATGTAAAGGTCGTAAACCGACCAGTTGTCGAACGAGACATGAGCGCGCACCGGCTTGTCGGGCAGCGTGAACGTCCTGCGGAAGTAGGTGTTGGCCGACGAGGGAGCCAGCTTCACCTCGTCGATGCGAAGCGTTGCGTCGGGCGTCTTGCACTCGAGCTTGAACCCCTGCAGTTGGCTCAGCGTGGCGGATATGTCGCGCACTTTGCTCACGTCGAGCTCGAACGCCTGCCGTCCCTTTCCCTCGATCTTGAACGGAACGGGCTGGCGATAGGACATGTCGGACGCGATCTGGAAGACCCAGTCGGTCGCCTCGACGTCGTTCTGCTCGACCACGATGCGCAGCCGGTAGACGTCCTTGATGTTCTTGCCCCAGCTGGCCCCCAGCCGAACGCTAGGACGCTCGAGATTGCCGGGGATGCCGCCAAAGCCGAACGAGAAGCCCTTGTCGCCAGTGTGGGCGACGAGCGCGCCGTTCTCGATCTCGTACTTGCCGCTGTGGTAGCCGTGCTCGGCGACGATGTCGCTCGAGAAGTCGGCCGGCTTTCCGTACTCGCTCTCGAAGAAATCCGGGCCCGACCAGACGCGGTCGGCGTCGGTAGTGGCGGCCGGGTGTCCCATGCGCTGGCTGCGCCAGAGGTTCGCCTCTACGGGGTAGACGCCGATGTTGAGATCGGGCTTGGACTTCTCAAGAACCAGTTCAAAGGCCGGGCTGGGCCCCGGCCCGAACAGGGACAGCGACAGTGCGGCAACGGCGGTGGCGAGCGGCAGCTTAAGCATTGGGACAAGAACCCTATCTTCGGTGGAACAGCTGGGAGGCAGTAAGCGGCAAACGACGATGCGGGAGTTAACGATGGTACCCGTACAGGATGTTGACCCACTTGGGCAGCGGATTATAGCCATTGCCGGGAAATAGCTCCGACCGCGCGTGCGAGACGACGTGTCCGTCGACGAACAGGAGGTTCGCGCGGCGCGCGTTCGGATCCCGCCCGCCGTGCCGGTAGTTCGTTCCACCGTTGTAGTAGAACTCCCAGGTATCGCGGTCGTTGGGCCCGTTGGCCGTGGGTCCCATCGAGTCGGCGATCAGCATGCGCTCGCTGGCACGCGAGATGCGCGTGCGCTTCGGGTACAGCACGCGCCACGCCTTGTGCGTGGAGTTATCCGGCACACCGGTGAGGTAGACGACGCGGTAGTTCCAGCCGTAATTCGTGATCGGAACGCCCGTCCGCCTCAGCTCGCCCTCTACCCAGGACGGACAGCGCAACAGCGGCACGTTTTCGGACGCGGCCTTCCAGTAGACATCAGTAAGTTCCGCCTGAACCTTGAGGATGCCCGACTCGCGGAGCAGGCCGGGCCAGTACCATCCGCCGGTGCCGCTGCTGGTGGTGTCGTACGCCGCGACCGCGGGATTACTGAGAAACTGCGCAGCGGGCAACGCGTTGAACTGCCCCTCGTACAGCTTAACGATCAGCCCCAGCTGCCGCAGGTTGCTGGCGCACGCCGCCGCATTCGCCGATTGACGCGCCCGGCCGATAGCGGGCAGCAGCAGGGAAATCAGTACGGCGATGATCCCGATTACGACCAACAGCTCGACCAGCGTAAAGGCCCGGCGGCGTTGGCCGCTCGCCCGACCCGCGATCGGCAGCAAAGGGTTTTGGTTACACATTCTCATGTTGCGGTTCCTCACTCGTTTTGGACCATCGACAAGCGTCGGTGGCGCCACTTCTTCGGGCCGGCCGGGTGGAACGCCGTGCGTGATGCGCGGGTTCCAACTCGCTGCGCCCCTACAATGGCCCGGTCACCCCCGCGGGCAGGGCGCGGTGGAATTTCGGATGACCAGGGTCGTCGGCAAAATGCGTTCGGCCCGCCAGCTGTGCCGCTCGGGCGGGGCCAGGCGAATCGCCTCCAGGGCCAGTTGCACGGCCTGGCGGCCGAGCTGGTCCCAGGGCTGCGCGACGGTCGTCAGCCGCGGATCGCCCCACTCCGCGATCGGCAGGTTTCCGAAACCTACGATCGACAGATCCATCGGCAAGCGCAGGCCGACAGCGCGGGCGATGCGCTGGACGAGCAACGCCTGGGCGTCGTTCATCACGAAAACTCCGGTCGGACGATCCGGCCTCGTGAGGAGCTCGGCGATGTCGCGCTCGGTCTCCTCGTCGGTCGACCCGCCGGGAACCAGAAGGTTCTCGTCCCACTCCAGCCCATATCGATGGATGGCGTCTCGAAACCCCTGGGTGCGGTCGGCCATCGACGTGGTGCTGAGCCGCGCGATGCAACCGATCCGCCGATGACCGAGTTCGGCCAGGTGCTGAACCGCCTGTGCGACGCCGCCCTTATTGTCGGTGTCGACCCGCCCGCCCAGCGGCCCCTTGCATCCCTCCAGGGCCACCACGGGCACGTCGTGCTGAAGCAGTTCCTTCTGGATGTACTCGGTCTTCTGTTGGCCGAGGTGGTGACAGATCATGGCATCGACGCGCTGATTGAGGCACTGCCGCATCGCCTGCTCGAGGCGGTCCGCCTCGCACTCGCCGAACACCTTGATGAAATGCTCGGCGTCGTTGGCCTCGGCCAGGATGCCGCCGAGCATCTTGCCCACGTAATCGTGAATCCCCTGGCCGAGCAGGACGCCGATTACCTGCGTCTTGCCGGTCACCATGGCTCGCGCGATGCCGTTGGACGAGTAGTTCATCTCCCGGGCCGTCGCGTGGACCAAGGTCTGGGTCTTCACGCTGATCTCGGGGTGCCGCTGCAGCGCCATCGAGACCGTGGAGGGCGCGAGGCCGAGCGAGCTGGCGATCGACTTAATGGTGGTCTTGCCCGTCGAACCCGACGACAGCCGCGACCGCACCTGCGGCCGAGCG
Source organism: Tepidisphaeraceae bacterium (assembly GCA_035998445.1). Lineage (NCBI taxonomy): Bacteria > Pseudomonadati > Planctomycetota > Phycisphaerae > Tepidisphaerales > Tepidisphaeraceae > Tepidisphaeraceae bacterium. The sequence continues at coordinate 15,000 of DASYHQ010000031.1, forward strand.
CGCCCGACGGTAGCTTGCGGCATGATGAGCGGGCGCAACTCCAAACCAACCTCCCGACGTCTGTCGAATGCTTGCTTTCTACAGTGTCTAATCGTTAGGCAACGAGTCATTCATGACCTCGCGACCGATCCTTTTGGCCATTCCTCAAAACAGCCAAAACTGCCCATCTGATTCCTATCAGATCTTCTTCTGATTCGTTTCAGATTACTCCATGTTTTGGGGTTCGGCAAATGGAATTTTCGAATCTAATTTCCGGATTCGCCCGGCCACACCGTCGAATGGTGAAACGGGATCTCCACAGCTCCGTGGCGCCGCGCCCGCTTGACGAACCGCGTGCATGCGTTATCCTGATACGTATCAGGCGCGAGTCCGCGGGACGTGCGTAACGGTCTAACGGGCGGTCAGGTCTAGGTGTCAACGCGCTCTGGCTACGGTCGAACCAGCATCGGGTCTTGTGAAAAAAGGTAACTGAAATGGCAGCGTCTACCCTCTCCAATCCGGTCCGGTCGATTGGTCCATCCCCGTTCATGAGCCGCCTGCAACCGTCGCCGCGGGACGGTGGATTTCGGATGGAAGGGTATTGGGTCTGGTGCGGATCGGTCGTATCAGGGGAGGACGGCCGCTTCCACATGTTCGCGTCCCGGTGGCCCAAGTCTTACGCGTTCAGCCCCCACTGGTTGTTCCATTGCGAGGTGGTACGCGCCTCAAGCGACACGCCCGAGGGTCCGTACACGTTTGAAGAGATCGTCCTGCCTCGCCGTGGACCGGCGTACTTCGACGGCATGAACACCCACAATCCGTCGATCTACTTCTGGGAGGGAACCTACTACCTCTACTACTTCGGCACCACCTACCCCGAAGCGCCGCCGGTCCCCGGTGAAGCGGTGTCCAACGACCGCGCGCTGGCCACGTGGAACCGCAAGCGTATCGGCTTGGCGACCAGCAAGAGCGTGTTCGGCCCGTGGCACCGTTTAGACCGGCCCCTGATGGAACCGCGGGTGGACAAGTGGGACTGCACGATCACCACGAACCCGACCGTCGCCATTCTGGCCGACGGAACGACCTACATGATCTACAAGAGCCGCTGCGGCGACACCGCACCGCTTCGGCTGGGCACCGCGCGGGCGCCCAACCCCGCCGGGCCGTTCGAGCGGCTGACGGACGAACCGCTGTTTCAGTTCGATGATCCGAACATTCAGCTCGAAGACCCGTGCCTCTGGTACGACGGGTCGATGTTCAACGCGCTGGTAAAGGACCATGCTTGCAAGGGCTGCGCCGGCGTGACGGGGGAGTACGGCGCGGGGGTACACGTCATCAGTGAGGACTGCGTTCACTGGGAGGTCGTCGGCAAGGCGTACAGTCGCCAGGTGCGGTGGGACGATGGCACCACCACCATTCAGGCCAACCTGGAGCGTGCCAATCTCCTGATGCAGGGCGGCAAGCCAACTCACCTGTTCTGCGCGACCGGCAAGGGGGACAGGCCCTGGCAATTCACCACGACGTGGAACATGTGCCTGCCGCTCATCTGAGGAGCTTAGCTAATCAAATTTGAGCCCCTCAACCGCAGCGCTTCGTGCGACGGGTCAAGGCCGCTGCGGCGCCCATCGCGATGAGTGCGATCGACGTAGGCTCGGGGACCGACGCCAACGGCAGGGCATCCGCCACGGCGGCCAGCTGGTTCCACGTGGACTGGCTGACGTTCGCCCAACCGCTGGCGCTGCTCCAGCTGATGTCGGTCACGTCCTCGCTGTAGATCGTGCGGTAGAGCACCATGCTCGCCAGCAGGTAGCCGCTGCTGCTGGCATGGTAGTCGTCGCTGCCGTAGAGCAACCCGTCCGAGAAGTCCATCGCCTCGAACGCATCGCCCACCGTTGCGATGCGCGCCGAACCAGGGCCGGCCGAGTCGTTGATGCCATCGGCGGCGATCCGGTAGTTCGTGCGCACCTCCTGCTGCATGGCGGCGGGATTCGCGAATTCGGTCGGGTAATACGAGTGATTGGGCGACCGCGCCCACGTCTGGTAGAGGACCGACCGAACGCCCGCCCCCCGGCCCGAGGCGTGGTTCTTCACCGCGTTGTGCAACGTCAGCGCGTCGCCGATAAAGTCGGCTGGCCCCACGGGACCACCAGGCGCCCCCATGTGAGTGGCTTCGGTGCTGTACCCTTGCTGGATTACAAAGTTCCAAGTCTTCCCTGAGATTGAGGCGTGGTTGACGTTGTTGGCCGGAAAATTGGCGACTTGGCCGATGTGGTAGTCCAGATCGGCGCCACCCAAGAGGTCGGCGATGATGTTCGGCGCGGCATGTCCATCGGCCGCAGCCAGCTGCCCGACCTTGTTCGGCACGACTTGTGTCCCACCGCCCTGCGAGAAGCTGTTGCCAAAAAACAACAGGTTCAGCGGCACCTCGGCCGCCAGCGCGTTCGATGTACCCCCGATGGCCGACAGAGCAAGAACACACCGTAATACGAACAAACGGGGGCGCAACATGTATTGGCCTCTGGAGTGAAACTCGGAGCGAAAAAGCCGGCGGTGACCGATGAAGGCCACCGCCGGGGCAGGTTGTCCGTGAGTGACAGATTACTTGCGTCGACGCGCGAGCATCGCCAGCCCGCCCATCGCCAGCAGCGTGGCGGTCGCCGGCTCGGGAACCGTCGCCTGAGGGACGATCTCGAGGACGCCAAGGTAGGTGAAGCGGTTGCTGTTGTTGTTGTCATTGCCCGGGCTGACGGTTAATGCAATGACGCCGTTCAAGTCGGCGACGACGTCACCACTGGCAAAGGTGTTTCCAGCAGTGTTACTTGCCGTCTGATACTCGACGTTGACCGGAGCCCCGGCACCCTGGAAGGAGTACAGCACTTCCCGATTGTCCGTCACGCCATTGCGGGCCGCAAAGCCGAAGAAGTTGTAAACCTCGCCCGCTTGAAGGCCTGAAAGCGTAAGCGTGACGTTTCCAGTGGGGTGGGCGAATGAGGCACTAGAAATCGTGTAACCGAACAGGCTGTCCTGAGTCGCAGTAGTGGCATATCCACGAGCCAACGCATTGCCGGCCGTGGGGTTCAGACCGTTGATATTCTGGCTATCGAAACCCCTGTTTAGATTGTTTCCACCCGTCGCGGTGTTGGAGATCTTCAGATCGATGCCCGAATCTGTTTGATCGGTGTTGATCAGCGACAGGGCCGGGGTCGCGCCGTATGGCTGGTTCGTAGTTGCGTTGCCACTGTTATGGACGTTGTTCCAGTATCGAACCGGACCGGTCAGTTCCTCGCTGGCCGTCTGAGTATCCTGGTGCCCAAAGTCGATCAAGACGACCGCTTCTGCCGACGCGGTCATTGCCAATACGGCCAAACCCACAATCGCACGCGTACCACTTACGAGCATGTTCTCTCCCTGTTCCGATGACGGAGGTGAATGAAGCGGACAAGTACCTCAAAGCTCAGACCCGCCGTTTTGTCTGATACGTATCAGAATACACCGAAACGTAGTTCCGTCAAATCTTTGTCTCCAGTTTTTCGGAAACATTGAGCGCGGCCGCAGGGTGTTTATCGCGTTGACCCCGAGGGAGCGGGAACGGTCGCCGTCGATTCGCGGATCGCCAGCTTTGTCGGTAAAATTCGCTCGGCACGCCAGTTAGGGCGATCTGCGTCGTCGACGTTAACGCCCTCCAGCACAAGCCGCACCGCTTCTTCGCCGATTCGTTCGAACGGCTGGACGACGGTCGTCAACGCCGGTGTGGTGAGCTTGGCAAACTCGAGGTCGGCATACCCGACCACCGACAGGTCGTGCGGGATACGTAATCCAAGCCGCGCCGCGACCCGGAGGACGACCATTGCGATGTAGTCGGTAACGCAGAAGACGGCCGTCGGACGGTCGGGCCGCGACAGCAACGCCTCCGCTGCGGCCGCCGCACTGACGGGGTTGAAGCCGCCGCGCGCGACGAGCCATTCTTCGGCATCCAGCCCCATCTCGCGCACGGCCGTGCGGTAGCCCTGCTCGCGCTCGATGGCCGAGACGACGTTGGGGCCGGCCATGAAACCGATGCGCCGGTGGCCCAGTTCGGCCAGGTGGCGCATCGCGTCGATCGCCCCGCCGACGTTGTCGTTGTCCACCCGTCCACCGATGCTCGTCGTGCAGCCCTCCATCGCCACGATCGGGATGTTGCGCGCCCGCAGCACCGCCTCGGCCTCCCGGAGCTTCTCGGGCCCCAGGCAATGCAGGATCATCCCGTCGACGCGGTGTTCGATGCACTGCCGCAGCGGCTGTTGGATGTCCCCGGTGCCGCACAGGCGGAAGATCTTGATCAGGTAACCCGCATTGTTGGCCTCGGCCAACGCGCCGCTCAGCATCAGGCCGACGTGCTCGAAGATCTCGTATCCCAGCAGCAGCCCGAGCACGTGCGTCCGCCCCGTCACCATCGCGCGAGCGATCGCGTTGCCGGAATATCCCAGTCGGTCGGCCGTCTCCAGGACCAAGTCCTGAGTTTGGACGCTGATCTCCGGATGCCGGCGCAGGGCCATCGACACGGTCGATTGCGCCAAACCGAGCACATCGGCGATCGACTTGGTCGTCGCCTTGGGGGTCGGCTTCGTCGACCGCGCGGGTGCGTCTTGGGCAGGTGGCAGATCGGACCGCTGCGGCACCGGGGAATCCTTCTGTTAACGCATCGTCTAGTTTACAAGGTCGTCGTCTAGATGATCGAGTTTGGCACCGCTGATCATCGCGGCAACGGCGAACGTGCGACTGGCTGCTTCCGCGACAACTTATGCTAGAGCAGACAGCCTGCAGGGGCAAACGCGACCGGGCGGATTCACCGAAACCTCGCTCGCGGTGTGGGCAATGGTAGCCGCCATCCCAAGCGTCGCTTCTCTGGATGCAACCTGAGCCGTACCAACGGATGGTGCGCCACCGCCTTATCGCGGCCCGAAGCTCGTGCACGTGCGAGACGACAACAGCCGCTGGGCCGGCGACGCCGAGAGCCCCAAGGTCATTCGCCAGGGCGACGATTAATGACTGTTTATCTGGCTTGTGCTGACCGGCTACGAGGTGACCCGTGTGTTCTGGTCCGCCGGTCGCGCTCATTTCCCCCGATGAGAATCTGGTCACGGAATTGGCCGCCCGCGCCGCTGAGGTGCTCAATATGGGGAACGCGGGATGGGCCATCTCCAACACGGGCTGGAACCGCAACGGGCTGTCTACGGCCGAACTCGTCTGCGAGCGATCGTGATGCCCGCGGCGTTGGTAGAACACGGTTTTCCACGCTTTAGAACAGGCTATACGCGTTCCGCTGCGTACGACGGGCCACGCCGTGATCATGCCATTTCATGGGCGAGAAGTGCCGATGCCGCAGTTCCGCCGACGAGGTCGACGCATGCCAATTGGTCAACGATCCGGAGCTCACCCACGCGCTGCAGGTGATGCGCACCGCCGAGGGCATGCGCATCACCGTCGGCGAATTGGCCGATGGGTTATCGATGACCCGCCGCACGCTCGAGCGCCGTTTTCGTGACCTCGTCGGGACCTCCCCGGCGAGCGAGCAGCGCCGCCTGCGCATCGAGCGCGCGTGCGTGCTCCTGACCGAGGGTGGCCTGCCAATCCAGGCAATCGCCCGCGAGCTGGGCTTCGCGTACGCCAACCACTTCAGCACCGCCTTCATCGCGACGATGAGGATCTCCCCTACCACGTATCGCGCCGCGCGCGCGACGGCCCTGATGCAGTATTTCGGCAATCGAGCCATCGACACTCCACGCCTGCCCCACACGTGCGTTCGGCGGCCGTATCGGCGGCGTCGGTGATTCCGATAAGCGCCGTACGCGCGTTCCAAAATGATTGTCGTCCACGTCGCGCAACGGCTGCTGCCTCATATGATCCCTACGCCACCCGTCCGTCCTCCAGCTCCGCCAGCACTATCACAGCGGCCAACGTCGGTCGCGCTCGTCCACAGCGGTACTGGCCGGCAACCGGTCGACCGGGATGTACACCATCTCCAGCCGGTCGCGCGGGATCGCCGCCGCAGGACGCCCGGCCCGGATGGGCCGGATGCGGATCGCGTCGGCCGTCACTTGGTCCACCATGCCAAACCACCCGCCGCCGCCGATC